>JAYVWD010000551.1:0-13685 GCA_043786345.1 Pseudomonadota bacterium | reverse complement strand
CCCTTGGTCGGGGGCGAGCGCCATGCGGCGCCCATGCAGAACCGCGTCGAGCCGCCGTCCAGGGCGTCCCGCGCCGCGGCCTTGATCGTGTCCAGGTCGAGGAGCCCGTGGGAGTCGACCTGCGCCTTGTGGTGGGCGCTCTGCGGGCAATAGCTGCAGTCTTCCTTGCACCCGCCCGTCTTGATCGAGAGGAGCGTGCAGAGCTGCACCTCGTCGTCGGCCCAGCTCTCTTCGTGGATCGTTTGCGCGAGGCGCATCAAGCGCGGCAGGGGCAGCGCGAACAGGGCGTGCAACTCATCGCGGGAATAATCGTGGCGGACGACTCCGGACGTCATCGTGGGATCCCCTATTTCCAGGTACAAGGCTGCAAGTCGTGGCGATCATTCCATATTACAAGTCACCCGGGAGTGCCACCGGTTTGCCGGCGCCGGCGTCCGGACCCCTGGAATGGCAGGGGATTAAAGTGCGCTGGCCGGCCCCTCTCCACACGACGTCCGGAGCCGCAAGGATTAGAATCCCCCCCCCCCTAACTTTTCAGGGTCCTGACGGCATCAAATCATCGGAAATACAGGGGGCAATTATGCGTCATATGTGGATTTTGCGGGCCGGCCTGCTCGTCGCTGCGGCCGGCGCGGCAGCCCGAGGCGAGGTCAAGGTCGACGTCGAGCGCGCTCCGACCAAGACGGCCTGCCGCCGGCCCGACGGGCGCCCGCGGCGGGTTCACCCTCGCGCTCGACCCGGAGGACCTGGGGTTGGCGCGGCGCCGCCTCGAGGCCTTCCTACGCCAGCTCGGGGCCGAGCTCGGGAGCGGCCAGACGGCGCGCCTTTATCACGTGGACCTCGGCATCATCCCGCTCAAAGAAGACCGTTTTTTATGAGGTCGGTCAGGATCCGCACGAGCTCGTCGGCGGCGCGATGCGTCAGCACGGTCGGCTCAACGTATCGGTAGAGGATCATCCGGCGCTTGTTGATGACGAACACGGCGCGGCTCACCTTGCCGAGCATGAAGATCGACTGGATGTCGAACGAGCGCGCGACGGTCTGCTTGGCGTCGGACAGCAGCTTGAACGTGAAGTCGTACTTCTTCGCGAACTTCGAGTGGCTGAAGACGGGGTTCGGCGAGACGCCGACGACCTGGATGCCGAGGGTCGAGAAGTCCGCGAGGTGGTCGCGGTAGTTGCAGAGCTGCTTCGTACAGACCATCGTGAAATCGCCGGGATAAAAGGCGAGCAGCAGCGGGCCGACCCGGCACAGACTGGCGAGGCGGACCGGGTTGCCGAACTGGTCGGGCAGCTCGAAGTCGGGCGCATATTTGCCCACCACCGTGCCCTCGGCCTCGGTCGCTCCCTGTCCTTCAATCCACAGCGGTTCATCCATGTCGTTGATCTTACATCACTAATGTTTATCGCGAAAGAATGCGAGGAGCGCCGGCCCGGTGACCTGATCCTGCTCGTATTGCGGCAGATGGCCGGCCTGTTCGACGGTGATGAGCCGGGCGCCCGGCAGCCGCGGCAGGAGCTTCTGGGCGTTGTCGTAAGGGAAGGCCTCGTCCTGCTTGCCCCAGACGACGAGCTTCGGGACGGCGGTCTTGCCGACACGGTCGTAGCCGTCCAGATAGCTCTGCAGCGGCACGTTGCGAAAGGTCATCAGGATCGCGTGTTTGGAGCCCGCGACGCGCAGCTGCTCCTCGAAGCGCTGCTGGAAGTCGGCGAAGCGCTCGGGCGCGAAGAAGTAGCGGCGGTCGTGCGCGGCAAGGTTGCGGTCGCCGAAGACCCGCATCGCCCAGTCGCCGGCGACCGGGATCTCCAGGAGCTTGGCGAGGGGCGAGGCCTTGAGGGGGAAACCCGCGGGGCCGACCAGGGCCAACGCCTCGACGCGCGCCGGGTTGCGGCTCGTGAACTCGCTCGCGATGATGGCACCCATCGAGGAGCCGGCGAACATCAGCTTCTCGGCCGGCGGGACCTGGGCGCGCGCCAGGACGGCGTCGAGCTCGGCGAGGTAGGTGTCCAGGTCGTACTTCCCGTCGGCCGGCCGGCCCGAGCCGCCGCGGCCGAAGAGGTCGAAGCGCAACGTGCGGAAACCGTTCGCCGCCAGGAGCGCGACGGTCTTGTCCCAGACCATCATCGGGCCCGAAACGCCGTGGATCAGCACGACGAGGGGCGCGCCCGCCGGGCCCTGCACCTCGAAATTGATGGCATCGGCGGCGATGCCGGCGTCGCGCTCACGGTCCATGATGAGCGGCAGGCCGAACACGGCCGCACCGATCAGGACCAAAAGTCCCAGCAGGATCTTCAGAGGAGCCTCCTCGCATGCAATGGCTCATGATTATCGATCCGGACACCGTATGCAAAGTTTCCCGCCTCACTCCCCGGGCGGGCCGCCCGCCGCCTCCCCGGGGCTTAATTTTTTTTAATCCTCTTAATGATTTATGAGGCTTGCCCCGGCGTTAAGGTCTTTGCAACGGAAGCGACGGCGGGTTATCCTTTTCAGGCTCATCATGTCCTGAATCCTCACCGAGGTGACCCAAGGAATGCGGCTACCAAGTCGTCGCGCTAGCTCGTGGCTTTTTGTCGTTTTTCTCGGCCTTGCCGGCGCCACGACCGCCGCCCTCGCGGCGCCGCCGCGGGCGGCCTTGCTCGCCCAAAACGGCACGCCCGCAACTCAGCCGCACGCCGCCGCCCCCGCCGCCGCGCCGATGGAGGTCACCGAGACCGACGTCGGTGCCCACCAGTCGATCTTCGGCCGGGCGATGCAGGGCGGACTCATCGTCTTCACGTGCCTGCTCATCCTGATCGGCCTCTCGGTCCTCACCTGGGCCGTCGTCATCTCCAAGTTCATCTACCTGCTCCGCATCCAGAAGACGGCCGACGCCTTCATCAAGAGCTTTTGGGACAGCCGCTCCCTCAACGACCTCAACAGCCGCCTCGCGGAATACGCCTACAGCCCGGTGCGCGAGGTCTTTCGCTGCGGCTACGCCGAGCTGGTGCGCGGCAGTCAGCTCAAAGAGCAGGCCTCGACGAGCGAGCTCGCCGTCCACGCCGCCCTCGACAACTTGAACCGCGCCCTGAACAAGGCCAAGCAGTTCGAAAAGCGCCGTATGGAGAAGTTCATGCCCCTGCTCGCGATCAGCGCCTCGGCGAGCCCGTTTATCGGCCTGTTCGGCACGGTCTGGGGCATCATGACGGCCTTCGAGGGCATCGCCCGCACCGGCTCGGCGAGCCTCGCGGCGGTCGCGCCCGGGATCTCCGAGGCCTTGATCTCCACCGCCTTCGGCCTCGCCGCGGCGATCCCGGCGGTCATCGGCTACAACCTCTTCGCCACCCGGGTGCGCGGGCAGGTCACCAACATCGACGGGTTTTCGGCCGACTTCCTCAACATCGTCGAGCGCTACCTCGTCACCGACAAGCCGAAGGGCACGGGCGGCGGCACGCCGGCGGCCGCGGCGGCCCAGGGCACGACGATCGCAGACCGTCTTTAAAAAAACGGAGACCGCGGCCATGGCTTTCGGGCGCATCGGACAGGAAAAGAACGACGACACCGACGACCTCGCGGAGATCAACATCATCCCGTTGGTCGACGTCATGCTCGTGCTCCTCATCATCTTCATGGTGACCGCGCCGCTGTCGATCGGCGGCATCAAGATCGACCTGCCGTTGACCAAAGCCAAGGGCACCAACATCGACGAAGACCGCATCGTCCTCAGCATCAACAAAGTCGGCGGCTACTACCTCGACAAGGTCCAGATCACCGACGCCGCGCTCGAAGGCACCTTCAAGGCGAAGTACCAGTTCCGCAACAAGAAAGAGCTCTATATCCGGGCCGACCAGGGCGTGCTGTACGGTAAAGTCGTCTACGCCATGAGCGCCGCCAAGATCGCCGGCGTCACCAAGCTCGCCATGCTCACGAACACCGGCGCTCCGGCGCAGACGGGCAAGAACTGACCCATGGCCTCACCGGTCGCCATCAAAGTGTCCCCGCCTGCCGAAGGCGCGCCAGGCTTCGGCGGCGCCCGCCGCGGCGCGACCGGCGCCGCGTTGGCGCCGGCCATTCCGTCCCTCGAAAACAAGCTCCTGAAGATCTTCCTCGCGGTCAGCTTCGTCGGGCACGGCTTCGTCATCCTCTTTGAAGGCTGGAAGTTCGCCCCCCGCAAAGTGACGATGGACGACGAGACCGAGATCGCCGCCGATCTGGTCCAGGACTTCGAAATGACGGCGCCCGCGGTCACCGCGATCCCCGACGCGGTGAAGGCGCCCGAGGCGAAGATCCCGGACAACATGCTCCCGCAGCTCCCGAAAAACTTCCAGATCGTCGAGCCGAAGAAGGTCGAGGAGCCGGAAGCCGAGGAGAAGGAGGAACCGAAGCCGAAGAACGAGGCCAAGGTCGCCCCCGTCGAGAAGAAGGCCGAGCCCGTCCCGACAACCAAGCCGGACGAGCAGAAGACGGACCTCCAGATGAAGGACGCGATGAAGCGCCTCGCCCTGGAGTCGCTCCGCCAGCAGCAAAAGGTCGACAAAGAGCTCAAGGCCCCGGAGCAGGACCCGCTCGCCCAGCTCGCCGAAAGCATGGCGAAAAACGGCAAGATCAACAAGGGGCCGGGCAAGACCGTCAACGGCACCCACGCCGCCAAATACATCGCGCTGCTGCGCGAGGCCATCCGCAGCAACTACAACCTGCCCGAGGTCTACAACCTCAAAGGCTCCGGCATTCGCGTGCAGCTCGCGATCGAGATCAACGATTCCGGCCAGGTCTCCACCCTCGCCGTCCAGGAGACGTCGGGCGATCCGGCGTTCGATTCGCTGACCATGGAGGCCGTGCGCGCGTCGGTGCCCTTGCCGAAGCCCCCGCCGGACCTGGTCGGCCAGACGTTCCTTCTAAACATAACGCCCCGAGGAGGTTGACCCGTGCTCCGTTTTCGCTCCCTGCTCCCCGCCCTATTCGTCGCCCTGACCTTTTGCGGTGCGGCCGCCGCCGGCGCCGGCAACGGCCTCGTCGTCAACATCGACAACCCCAACTTCCGCAAGCTCGTCATGGCGCTCCCGGAGTTCCGCGCCGTGCCCGAGAGCGACGCCGAGCTCACCAAGCTCGCCAAGGAAGGTCCGGCCGAGCTCGGGCGCCTGCTGACCTTCTCCGGCTTCTTCAACGTGATGGACCCCAACGCCTACACCGACCTGATGAAGAAGGTGGACGCGACCGTCGCCGCGCAAGCGGGCTTGGGCGGCATCGACCTGCCGGCGTGGAAGGGCATCGGCGCCGAGTCCCTGACCCTCGGCGTGCTGACCCGCGAGGGCGGCGAGATCACCATCGAGCTGCGCACCGCCGACGTGCACCAGGCGAAGCTGATCCTCGGCAAGAAGTACTCGAAGGTCACGCCGGCCCAGTTCCGGAAGGTGATGGCGACCTACGCCGACCGCCTGCTCGAGGCCTACACCGGCAAGCCCGGCATCTTCTCGTCGCGCCTCACCTTCGTTGGCCGCGGCCGCAAGGGCGGGGTGAAGCAGATCTACGTGAGCGACTTCGACGGCCAGAACGCCGTCGCGATCACCAACTCCAAACAGCCCAACCTGTCGCCTTCCTGGAGCCGGGACGGCCGCTTCGTCACCTTCACCTCCTATGAAGACGGCAACCCCGACCTCTTTATCTACGAGGTCGCGACCGGCCGCAAAAAGAAGCTCTCCGGGCGCAAAGGCCTGAATTCCGGCGCCAACTGGGCCCACAACAACAAGCTCATCGCCTTCACCGGGTCGGTCGACGGCGACGCCGACATCTACACGCTCAAGCCCGACGGCACGGGCTCCAAGCTGTTCATCCGCGGCTCGGGCCTGGACGTCGACCCGACCTTCTCGCCCGACGGCAAGTGGATGGCCTACGTTTCCGGCCGTTACGGCAACCCCCACATCTTCGTCGCCGAGCTCAAATGGGACGGCGACACGAGCGTGCACGTGCTCGGCGACAAGCGCCTGACCTACGCCGGCTGGTACAACGCGACGCCGGCCTGGACGCCGTCGAGCGACAAGATCGCCTTCGCCGGCTACGACCGGGATACCGACCGGTTCGACATCTTCCTGATGAACCCCGACGGCACGACGATGGAGCGCCTCACGATCCGCTCCGGCGACAACGAGCGCCCGAGCTGGTCGCCGAACGGCCAGATGGTCGTGTTCCAGTCGAACCGGACCCAGGGAAAAGACGTGAAGTCCGTCGCCCAGCTCTTCGTGATGAACCGCGACGGCACCGCCCAGCGTCAGCTCACGACGGGTCTTTACGAGTCGCAGACCCCGCAGTGGGGACCGCCGCAAGACTGAGGATCGCCTGCGCGAAGTCCGCCGCCGGATCGAGCGGCGCGCGGGCCTTGACCCGCGCGTGGGCCAGGACACCGCGCGCCTCCCAGGACGCGCGGTCGGCGTAGGCCGCCTCCAGGGCCAGGTCCAGGTCGCCCGCCGTCGCCTCGGGCATCAGCCAGCCGGTCTTGCCGTCCTCGATCAGGTCGGCGTGGTCGCCGACCGCCGTCGTGACCGCGAAGCGCCCGCACCAAAGGGCCTCGAGCAACGAGAGCGAGAAGCCCTCGGAGCGCGAGGGCAGCAGCAGGCCGTGATGGTCCTTCCAGACCTGCTCGACAGTCGTGGCGAAGCCGGCGAAGGCGACCTTGTCGCCGAGCTTCATGCGCTCGGCGAGGCGCTTGAGGCCCCGCTCGTGCGTGCCGGCGCCGAAGAAGGTCACGTGCAGGGGCCGGGCCCGCCACTTGTCGCGCGCCAGCACCTCGAGGATCAAATCCTGGCCCTTGTCGAGGGGGCGGAGGCGCGCGACGCAGGCGAGCGTGAGCTTCGGCCCGCGCGGGTAGGGCAGGGGCTCGCGCCGCGCCGTGTCCGGCGGATTGTGCGCGATCGCCACGTGCGGGACGGCCTCCCCGAGCATCGTCTCGAGCAGCGCGACGTTGCCGCGGGAGACGAAGTAGTTCTGCCGGGCCGCGGCCAACGCCGCGCGCAGCCGGTCCGCCTTCTCGTCGTCGGGCCAGAGCTCCCGCCGGACCGCCTGCGTCACCGTCGCGAACGGGAGCGCGAGCGCCGCGCATTCCTCGGCCCAGTCGAGGCCGCAGTCGAAGCCGCCGTGGTTGACGACGATCAGGTCGGCGGGGGTCGTCAGGAGCGCCTCGCGGCGCGCGTCCTTCCCGAAGATCCGCGCCCAGCGGCCCCACGGCGAGACGACGGCGACGTCGACGCCGGCGGCGACACAGTCCTGGTAGGCGGCGCGGGCGCCCGGCAGGTCCGGGACCGTCAGCCGGACGTCGTGGCCGGCGGCCACGGCCCGTTTTGCGGCCTCGGCGAGCAGCGTTTCGCTACCGCCGCGGGTGGTTCCGGCGTTGGCGCTGACGAAATGGAGCATCAAGGATTTCATGACCAAAATTTAGCACATTTGCTACAATCAAAAAAAACCCCGGCAGCGAAATTTTACCCCGCAGGAAAAACCATGCGCTGGCGCCGACGATTCGTGCTGGTCTTCACCGTGGCCGCGGCCTTTCTGACCCTGGCCGGCTCGTTCACCAGCTGTGCCGGCGAAGAGCCGGACTCAGGCGTGCGCGCCGGTGAGCGCCCCGAGCAGCGCCCGGGGATCGTCGTAGACGGCTAGGGCCCCGTCGAGGTCCTCGTCGTCATAGCCGCCGCAGCGCAGCGCCACGATCGGGATGCCGGCGCGGGTCGCGGCCTGCACGTCATAGGGGGTGTCGCCGATCATCAGCGCCTCGTCGCGGGGCGTGCCGGCGCGCTTGAGGGCCGCGAGGACGATGTCCGGGTCGGGCTTGGCGCGGGGCGCATCGTCGGCCGAGGTCTGCGCGTCGAAAAGGCAGGCGAGGCCCGCAGCCCGCAGGATCGCGCGCAGCTCGTCCTCTTTGGCGCCCGAGGCGAGGGCGAAGGTCAGGCCGCGGCGCTGCAGCGCCACGAGGAGCTCGCGGGCGCCCGGCAAGGCTTTGATCTTATGGATGAATTCGGCAGCGAAGAGCTTGGAGCGCGCGGCCGTCAGCTCCTCGTAGGCGGGCGTGCCGGCCTCGATCCCGGTGAGCTCGGGGACGAGCTTGTCGCTGCCTTTGCCGATGAGGCCCCGGATTTTGGCGAACGGCAGCTCGAAGCCGAAGGCGGCGAGCGACCGCTGCCAGGCCTCGGCGTGCGCATCGTTGCTGTCCACCAGCGTGCCGTCGACGTCGAACACGATCGTCCCCACCCGGCGCGAGGACCCGCCCACCACCAACGTTCTAAGCACCGTGCGCCTCCAAAAACTGCAAAGGAAGTCCTATACTTACATTCTGGCCGCGGGGGAAGGGAATGCAAGTCCCGCGCCGCTTTGGGGGCACCGGGGGCCGCGGCAAAGCCTGCCCATTTATCGCCTCGTTACGCTGGCGTTAAACTGGGAGTCTGAAACGCCTTCCGCCCTTGAGCCCCCTTCTCCAGACCCCGAGGCCCCGATGACCCCCGCAAAGTGGACTTCCGCCGCCGCGCTTTTGTTTGCTCTGCTTGCCGGCTGTGGACCGGGCGGGAGCGATTCCGGGGCCGTCGACGCCGCCGTCACGGGTCTGAGCATCGTGCCGAGCGAAGGCGGCTTCCGCCTGACGCTCGAACGCGCGGCGTTCGACCGGGCGTTCCTGCTCGCGCCCGCGATCGCCAAAGGCCCGCCGCTCGCGATCAGTACGGCGTATCCGGCCCGCATCGTCCGCTTTCAGCATAAGGGCGATCAGATCTACCTGTTCGAGGACACGGCCGCCGGCCTGATCGGCACGACCTCGCTCCCGGCACACCGCCTGCTGGCGAAGTTCGACGTGCTGAGCCACGCCGAAAGCGGGCGCGGCGACGGCGCCTCGGCCGTCGTCACCATCGACTTCAACACCGGCATCAACGACTTCCTGCTCGAGATGCTCGTCGAGTCCGGCGACCTGAACGGCGCGCCCAATGCGCCGGTGCCGGACTACATCGTGTCGAGCGCGATCAATAAGGTCTATGTTCACGGCGAGGACCTCTACGTCGACCAGATCGTCGAGATGCACCAGTCCGGTCAGGCGGCGCCGCCGGTCATCGGCCAGGTGAAATACACGCTGTCCCCCTACGCCGAAAACACCGCGTTCCCGAAGCGCGCCAACAGCTCCCAGTCGTTCGGCAAGGTCGGATTCTTCGAGAATCAGCGGCCGTTCACCGATGCGGCCGGCTACGACAGCTACTTCGTCAACAAGTGGGATCTGACGAAGCCGATCGTCTTCCACCTGCCGACCACGATCCCGGACGACTTCAAGGCGGCGGTGCGCGACGGTGTCCTCTACTGGAACAAGGTCTTCGGCCACGACTACGTGCAGGTCGCCGACAAACCGGCCGACGTCACCCCGCACGAGCCGGGCTACAACGTCGTCCAGTGGCTCGACACCTCGGCGCTCGACTTCGCCTACGCCGACTGGACGGCGGACCCGCGCACGGGCGAGACGCGCCAGGCGCAGATCTTCGTGCCGTCTTACTTCGCCGTCGCGAGCCGCGAGGACGCCGCGCGCGTCCTCACCAACGGCCACGCCGACCGCTTCGCCGGGCTCAAATACGCGGCCGCCGGCGGCGACCCGCTCCCCGCGATGCGCGCCGGCCTCGCGCGCGCGAACCACGCGGCGTGCTTCGACGGGATGCGGGCGACCTACGCGAAGGCGATGGCCGACCTCTTGCTCACCACGGACGCCGACGACGAGGCGGTCAAACGGTTTTCGCAGGACGTGATCCGCCAGGTCGTCGCCCACGAGATCGGCCACGCGCTTGGGCTCCGCCACAACTTCCGCGCGAAGACGGGCGCCACCGTGCCCTTCGCCGACCTGACCAACGTCGTGGCGAACTATATGAAGACGGGCAACCCGCCCGCCGGTCAGACGATCACCACCTCGGTGATGGACTACCTGCCGATGGAGTACAACGCGCTGTCCGGCGCGATGATCCGGCTCGGCGCCGGCCCCTTCAAGTATGACCAGGCCGCGATCGCCTGGGGCTACACGATGGCCGACCATCGCACCCTCGACTTCGGCGGCTTCTGCAGCGACGAGGCCGAAGGCAGCTTCCCGGACTGCGTGAAGTTCGCGACGCCCGGCCCCTCGATCCAGGCGACCTTGACGACCTGGGCGAACGCCCGCCAGACGGCGGTCTCGGACCTCGCCGTGCAGTTCATCAACGGTAAGGCGCCGCCCGACAAGTCCGCGCCCATCCAGGTCGAGGAGGTCCCGCTCAAGCCCGACCGCGATGCCGCCGACGTGCTCGGGCCGCTGCGCTACATGAGCTCGATGCTCCGCGATTTCAAGGAGCTGGGCGCGAGCTGGCTCACCGTCGCCGACACGTTCAAATACGTCTCGGACTTCAACCGCGAGGCCGAGGAGGCCGCGATCCTCAAGTTCCAGACCGACGCCGTCGCGGCCATCGGCGGCGTCGAGGCGTTGATCAAGCCTCTGATCCCGGTGCAACGGGCCGACAAAACCTACCGGCCCGGCCTCCTCGTCGACGTCGAGGCGCAGTTCCAGGCGGAGGTCGCCTCCGCGTCCTTCGCCCAGGGCACGGCCGCGAACGGCACGGCCTACGCTTTTACCCCGGCGGAGCGCACCTACGTCAACGGCATCGCGGCGCCGTACTATGAGCGCCTCGCCGAAGAGCTGCTGACGGGCGCGATCGCCACCCTGACCAGCGTCGAAAAGGGCAAATATGCGGGCTTCGACCCGGTCGGTCTTTCCGCCCAGTTCAAGGCCCTCGCCACGGCGATCCTGACCGCCGAGGCCGCCGAGCAGGTGACGGGCAAAGCGGCGGGCGTTGACGTGACGTCCGCGAAACCATATTACAAGCACGAGCTGATGATGGCGGCCTGCGCCCTCCTCGGCGGCGACCTCTTCGACGCGTTCCCGGACCAATTCAACAAGGGCGTCGGCGTCGACGTCGCCGCGGCCCTGCAGAAGAAGCTCGATGCGATCACCAGCAACGGCACCGTGCCGCCCGAGGCCCTCGAGGGTCCCATCAAAAAGCTCGCGTTCGAGCTCGATGAGGTCATCCAAACCATCCCGAACAAGGTCGCCGGACCTTAACGCTGCGTAGGAGTCCGATGCCCGTCGGCTACAAGCGCAGCCTTGCGACGAAAGCGCTGTGGGCGGTCAGCGCCTGGTTCGTCGTGCTCATGACGGCGACGGTCACGTTCTCGTACCTCCAGCAATTCTGGGAGCTGAGCGCCGAGCGCGTCGAGTCGCTGACGAAATACGTGCGCGAGCGGGTGCAGCGCGAGCGCGAGCAGTTCGCGCTCGCCAGAGACGACCACCAGATCCTCCGCGAGCGGATCATGGAGGAGCTCGCCGCCATGGACGGGCGCGACGAGGGCGACGCGTTCGACGCCCTGGTGAAGCGCTACCCGGACGGTGCCTGGCGCAATGCCGACCCGCACTTCGACGGCCGCCGGTCGCCCGCGGTCTACGCGAACCGCGACGTCACCTTCACGCCGGACATGCGGCGGCGGATGCTGGCGTTCTACCGGGCGACGGCGCAGCTCGGCCCGGCCTGGCGCGACCGCTTCCGCAACACCTACGCCATCGGCCCGGAGAACTTCGCAGCCCTTTTCTGGCCCGATTTTCCGACCTACTTCGTCGACATGGGGGGCGACTTCAACATCACGGCCGAAGAGTTTTTCTGGGCCGCCGACCGCGCCCACGACCCCGAGCGGCGCACGGTCTCGACCGGCCTCTACGTCGACCCGGGCACGAAGGGCGCGATGGTGTCGCTGCTTACGCCGGTGGACGACGCGGCGGGGCGGCACATCGCGGTGCTCGGGCACGACATCCCGCTCGACCAGCTGATCCATCGCACGATCAATGAGTCGATGAGCGGCACCTACAACATGATCTTCCGCTCGGACGGCCGGCTGATCGCGCACCCGACGAAGATGGAGCAGATCGCCAAGCGCACGGGAAAGCTGACGATTCAGGATGCGGGCGACCCGGAGCTGCTGTCGATCTACCGGACCGTCCGGGAGCGGGCGCCGGGAAGCGTCGTACTCGAGCCCAAAGGCCTCGACGTCTTTCTCGCCGTCGAGCGGATCGACGAGCCGGACTGGGACTTCGTCATCGTCTACCCGAAGTCCCTGATTCGCCGCACCGCCTTGCGCCCGGCTATGGTCATCGCGGGGATCGGCCTCATAACCCTGCTGTTGGCGCTCGTGGTCCTCTACTTCCTGCTGCGGAAGCGGATCGCCGACCCCCTGCGCGCCTTCATCGCCTCGACCCAGAAAATCCGCGAAGGTCGTCTCGACGTGTACCTGCCGAGCGACTCCGACGACGAGCTCGGCGCGCTCGCGCGCGTCTACAACGCGATGGCGGACGAGCTCCGGACGCGCGACGCCGAGATTCGGCGGTACACCGGCGAGCTCGAGAGCCTGGTCGAGGAGCGCACGTCGGCGCTCGCCCAGCAGCGCGTGCAGGCGGAGAGCGCGGCGCGGCTCGCGTCCTTGGGCGAGATGGCGGCGGGCATCGCCCACGAGATCAACAACCCGCTCGCCATCATCCAGGGCAGCGCCGAGGCGCTCCTGCACCACTGGGAGCTCGGCTCGGTGGAGGGGCGGGAGGCCGCGATCCGCGGCGCCGCCGAGCGCATCGTCCGCACCGCCGAGCGGATCGCGACGGTCGTGCGCGGCCTGCGGACCTTCGCCCGCGACGGCGCCGAGGACCCGCCGACCGAGGTCGCGGTACCGCGGCTGATCGACGACGCGCTCGACGTCTGCTCGATGCGCTTCAAGGGGCGCGGGCTCGAGCTCCGGCGCGCCGGCGAGTCGCCGGGCCTCATGGTGACCTGCCGCTCGGTGCAGATCGTCCAGGTCCTGCTGAACCTCCTCAACAACGCCTTCGACGCGGTCAAGGCCGAGAAGGCGCCGTGGATCCGCATTTCGGTCGTCGACCGCGGCGCCACCGTCGAGATCCGCGTCGAGGACTCCGGCCCCGGCATTCCGGGCTGGGTCGCGCAAAAGATCATGCTGCCCTTCTTCACGACGAAGGACGTCGGCGCCGGCACCGGCCTCGGGCTCAGCATCTCGATGGGGATCGTCAGCGGCCACGGCGGGACCCTGCGCCTCGACCGGGAGGCCGCCCATACCTGCTTCGTCGTGTCGTTGCCGAAAGCCCTCGCTTGATGCATGGTCTGGCTACCAGCTAAATGGGGGGACCGGGGTCCATGGTCGAGCTTGAGGGGAAAACCTTCCTCATCGTGGATGACGAGCCGGATCTGCTCGACGTCCTCGAGCTGGAGCTGAGTTTCCGCGGAATCGTGGTCCTGCGGGCCGGCTCAGGGAACGAGGGCGCACGGGTCGCGGCGCAAGAGAAGGTCGACCTGGTTCTCTCCGACATACGGATGCCTGACGGCGACGGCGTTGACCTCGTCCGGACGCTCCGCGCCCGTGATCCGGCGCGACCCCCGCTCCTGTTCATGTCTGGTTTTACGGACTTATCCGCCCGAATGGTCTACGCGATGGGCGTCGAGGGGTTCCTCGGCAAACCCTTTCGGCTGAACGAGATCGTCGCGCGCGCGGGGCAGGTCCTGGCGCCCCGTCCCGAGGCCTGGGCCCGGGAGCCGGACGATCGGCGGGCGCTGCCGGTGCTCGCGACCTCCGGACAGGCGGTGCTCGGGCGCGGCGGGTTCCGGATCGCGGTGAGTGGGGCGGAG
>JAYVWD010000550.1:0-1644 GCA_043786345.1 Pseudomonadota bacterium | reverse complement strand
TCGGTGTGGAGCGTCATCGGATACTTGGCGGGATCAACTTTCGAGACGGTGACCGTGAGGGTTTCGACGTGGAGCGGCGGCGCGCCCGGATTCGCGCAGTCGACCGCGGCGCCGGCGTAGGCCGAGACCGTGAACGGGCCGTAATCCGTTAGATACGCGTCGAAATCGGCCTCTTTGTAGTTCGGGAGCGCGCCGTACGGGAAGGTGCTCGAGAAGCACATCGTCGTGGCGACGCCGTCTTTCGGCGCCGAGACGAACTTCTCGATGCAGAGAAACACGCCCGGACAGGCGGCCGAGTTCACCCGGTAGAGCGTCTGGAGCGCGCTCGCAGTCGGGGCCCCGGCGGTGCGGTTGGCGTCGCCGGCGGAGTTGGTGACGTCCTGCGCCGCGAGGCTGCGCGCGACGCCGTCGCCGAAGGTTTGCGTGAGGATCATGCCGTCGCCGGGCAAGGAGGTCAGGCCCGCTTTGACTTGGGTCGCGGCGAGGCCGAGGCTCTTGTAGCCGCGGTCGGCCTTGAGGCCGCGGGCGTTGGCCGCGTCGAAGTAGGAGTGCAGGTCGAGCTTCTTGATGATTGCATCGGGCGCGAGCTTCGTCGCGTCGTCGCCGGCCTGGTCGTCGTCGACGACCTGGTCGCCGGGCAGCGGCGTCGCCGGGTCCGATCCTGGAGCGGGGTCCATGCCCGTTGCAGGGGCGGCCGCCGGCGCCGGGTCGGTTCCGGATGGAACGGTTCCCGGGTCGATCACCGGGTCGCCGCCGTCGGCGTCCGGGACGGCGTTCGCCGAGCTCTTGCCGTAGTTTTTATGGGAAAAATGCGGGCCGGCCGCGTCCGAGCCGCAACCTGCCACGAGCAGAAGAACCGCCAGCTCAATCGCGCCGCGCGTTTTCATGGTCCCGTTCCTCCCGTTGTTTCACCACGTCGGTGAGGTTTTGATAGGCCAGCACGTGGTTGCCGCCGTCGGTCACCAGCTTTTCCTCGATGCCGATCACGCGGCTCTGCGTGTCGCTCAGGCGGCTCACGAAGCGCAGGAAGCGGTGCGCCTTGACGATCACCATGTCGGAGACCGCGTAGTCGAACACCGCCGTCAGGTCCGGCGTGAGCTGCATGAAGACGACGTGGGCGCGAAAGCGGACGGTGGCCGAGGAGTTGGCGAGCTCGAGCGTGTAGTCGTAAGTGCCGTCGGCGTTCTGCGCCAGGTCGAAGACGCGCGAGTTCTTCACCGCGACGAAGGTCTTGGCGTAGTCCGGATCCTCGAGCTCGCGCTTGACGAGGGCAATCTGGTCCTCGAGCTTGTCGTCGGTGGTCAGCGCATACGCGGCGTAGAAGTGGAAGTCCTTCGATACCTGGTCGTCCAAGGCCGTCTTTTCGACGACGCGGCGGTACTTGGCCGAGTCGCCCTCGCCCGTCCAGCTGCAGGGCGCCAACAGGAGGTTCATCAGGCGCTTCTGGTCGCAGATGGCGGCGAACGAGGTGGCGAACTGCGCCCGCAGCGTCGCGTCGGTGATCGCGCAGAACTGGTCGAAGCCCGCTGGCAGGACCGGCGCCGCGCCGAAGCAGGTGAGGGCGGTGCCGCCGCCGGTGCCGCCGCCCGCCGCGCCCGGTCCGCCGCCCGTCGCCGCGCCCGTGCCGCCGGCCGTGCCCGTGGC
>JAYVWD010000549.1:0-6215 GCA_043786345.1 Pseudomonadota bacterium | reverse complement strand
TGGCGGCCTTGAACGCTGGCGCGGCGCCACGCGCCGCATAGGATCCCGCGCGCGCCGGCGCCGCGACTTCGCCCGCTTCGACGGGCTCGTCAACCTCCGGAAACTGCGGCGCGAGCCGCAAGCCGCCGCCGGCAAGGGCGAGCGTTCCTTTGAAGGTCTTCCCCGCCTTCGACTTGAAGCCCTCGAGCAGCCGGGATTCGCCTTTGTCGACGAGCTCCTGTGCCGTCCGCCGGTCGATGAACCGGCCGGCGTGCTCCTTCGGGACCGCAAACGCACAGCCGGAGCCGTCCCGCCGGCCGTTCTGACACTCATAGGACGAGGCGCGCTCATAAACTAAAAACTGTTTGCAAAGAGGGCAAGGACCCAACGGGTTATGGTCAGGGTAAAGCCGCGCCAGATCGAGCGTCCGCGCTGCCTGGACGACGTCGGCGGTATACTGGGCGATCTCGTCCATGAACTGGGTCCTGGCGCGGACGCCGCGCTCCACTTCCGACAGCTCCAGCTCGAGCTTGCCCGTCAGCTCGGCCGAGGTCAGACGCTCGACCCCCACCCGATCGAGCACGGTGATGAGCTGAATACCCTTGCCGGTCGGCCGCAGCGCCTCGTCGATGTAGAGCTTCGCCTTGAGGTTCTGGATGATGTCGGCGCGCGTCGCGGCGGTGCCGAGGCCTTCGGCGCTCATCAGGGCGGCGGCGAAGTCCTCGTTCCCGATCTGGCGTCCGGCGTTCTCCATCAGGCCGAGGAGCTGCGCCTCGCTGATCCGCGGCGGCGGCCGCGTCTCGTCCTGGTCGATCGCCGTCGACAGCACGAGGGCGGGGATGTTTTTCGCGGATTTTTCGCCTTTCTTGAGGGGCGGCAGCTTCTGGGGAGCGGCGCCGTCCTCGTCCCGGTCCTCGGCCTTGCGGTCGTAAACCGCCATCCAGCCGGTGACCATCAGGGTCTCGACCGGGCCGGTGCGGAAGGAATGGCCGGCGGCCACAGTGACGCGTTTCACCCGGTCGAAAACCGCAGGCGGGAAAAACGTCGCGAGAAAGCGCCGTACGACCGCGTCGTAGACTTTGGCGTCGTCGCCGGCCAGCTCCCGCTGCTTGCCCGTCGGGATGATGGCAAAGTGGTCGGAAACGCCCTTGTCGTCGAAAACACGCTTGTCGTTCTGGCGGCCGTTTTCCCGCAGGAATCGGGCGTGCTGGCCGTAGACCGGGTCCGCGGCCAGGCCGCCGAGCAGCCGCTCGACCTCGGCGGGATAGTCGGACGGCAGGCAGCTCGAGCTCGTGCGCGGATAGGTGAGGACTTTGTGTTGCTCGTAGCAGCGTTGCGCGGCGTCGAGGGTGCGGCGCGAGGACCACTTGTACCGCGATGCCATGTACTTCTGGAGGCCAGTTAGGCTGAAGAGCCAGGGCGCGAAGCGCTGGCTTTCCTCGCGCGTTTCCGCCGCCCGGCCGACGGCGTGCTGGACCTCGGCGGCGATCTCCGCCGCCCGCGCCGGCTCGAAGATGCGGTCGTCGCGCAGGTCGGACGCCTCGTCGGCGGGCTTCTTGAACCGCGGGTCGAACCAGACCCCTTCATACTCGTGATCAGGCGCCTCGAAGCGGGCTTTGAGTCGGAAAAAGGCCCGCGGCACGTGGGCCAGGACCTCGAGTTCGCGCCGTACGAGCAGGGCCAGGGTCGGCGTCTGGACCCGGCCGACCGACCAAGGCGCCGGCTCGCGGCCGGCGGCGGAGCGCAGGCGCACGCTGAACGCGCGGGTCGCGTTCATGCCGATGAGCCAATCCGACTGCGACCGGCACTCGGCCGCGGCGCCGAGGCCGTCCAAGTCGGCGCCATCGCGCAGCTGCGAGAAGCCTTTGCGGATCGCCTCGGGCGTCATCGACTGCAGCCAGAGGCGACGCACCGGCTTGGCGCTGGCGAAGTAGCGGACAATCTCGCGGAAAATCAGCTCGCCTTCGCGGGCGGCATCGCAGGCGTTGATGAGCTGGCCGACGTCGCGCCGGGCGAGGAGCTCGCCGAGGACGGCGATGCGTTTCTCGCGCCCCTGCACAGGCTTCAGCTGAAAGTCCCGCGGGATGATCGGCAGGGTCTCGAGGCGCCAGCTTTTGAGGGCCGGGTCGATGTCCTCAGGGCCGAAGAGTTCGAAGACGTGGCCGACGGCGAAGGTGCAGACGAAGTCATCGCTTTCCCAGAAGTCGCCGCCGCTCGCCGCACGAAAGCCCCCGAGGGCCGCGACGACGTCCTTCGCCACGGAGGGCTTTTCGGTAATGATCAGGGTCTTTTGACGGCTCACGAGCGGGCGCCCCGTATCCGGCCACAGGGGGTCGAGCGGGGGTGATGATCGCCAGGCGCGCGTCCGTTGGAAACGGACATCTGCCGTCCGTGCATCAGGTCGCCGGGGCGGGCTCGGCCTCGACTTTTTTCTTCGGGGTCAGCTTCTTCAGCTTCCCTTTTTCCTGAAGGAACGCGACCTTGTCGGCGCCGTTGACGAGCTTGCCGCCGCGTTTGCGTACCATGAAGCGACCATTGCGCTTCGTCTCGATCGTGAACTCTGCAGCCTTCTTCACCACGCGCGAACTCCTTTGCCATTGTGGAACGTACTTGTGTACCGGAGCGCGGGCCCAAGGTCAAGGCCAAGGCGGGTGTTGTGAAATGGGTTATCCCCCTATAATTCTTGACTAAGCAAGCATTTGAAGGCGACGATGGCGCCGAATCGCGTCCCTGACTTAGGAATCCCTGCATGCCGGACACCCCCGCCGCCGCGCCCCGCGCCGCGCGCCCCGAAAATCCATTCGTCAGCATCGTCTTCAATATCGCCCTCCCGGCGATCGTTCTCTACAAGTTGAGCGGTAACGACCGCCTGGGCCCCGTGGTGGCGCTGGTCGTCGGTTTGAGCTTGCCCCTCGGCTATGGCCTCAACGACTTCATCCGCAACCGAAAGGCCAACTTCATATCTATCCTGGGCTTCGTGAGCATCCTGCTAACGGGGAGCTTCGGGCTGATGCATTTAGATGGCATCTGGTTCGCGGCGAAGGAAGCGACGATTCCGGGCCTCATGGCGGTCGCCGTCATCGGGTCGATGTGGACCAAGACACCCCTCGTGAAGACGATCCTCTATAATGACAAGGTGATCGACGTCGCCCTGGTCGACAAGGAGCTGAACGACCGCGGGAATGCGCTGAAGTTCAACCAGCTCCTCATGATGACCACCTGGCTGCTGGCGGCGTCGTTCGTCTTGAGCGCGATCCTTAACTTCACCCTGGCGGTCGTGCTTCTGAA
Source organism: Pseudomonadota bacterium (assembly GCA_043786345.1). Classification (GTDB taxonomy): domain Bacteria; phylum Bdellovibrionota_B; class Oligoflexia; order Oligoflexales; family CAIYRB01; genus JANOTL01. The sequence continues at coordinate 2,948 of JAYVWD010000549.1, read as the reverse complement.
GAGTCCGGCAGGATCCGTCGAGTTCAATCAGGAGCTCGGCAAGATGACGGCCCTGAGCTACCCAGTGATCGTGCTGCCGTGCATGGTCGTGACCGGCCTCGCGCTCTGGCGCCTGTTGAGCGGAATCAAGGCGCTCACGGGGCTCGATCTGGACACCATTTTCAAGGCGCCGCCGCCCAAAGCCAAGGGGTGACCCCGCCATGCCCGTCGACCCGCAGCGCCTGGTTTTCGCGACCAAGGACTACGCCTACATGCAGGCCGCCGTGTGCCGCGAGCAGGGGTTCGCGGCGGGCGAGGTCGAGCGCGAGCAGTTCCCCGACGGCGAGCGGTACGTGCGGATCCTGTCGAAGATGCAGGGGCGCGACGCGGTCGTCATTGGCGGGACCAACTCCGACGCCGGGACGCTCGAGCTGTTCGACCTCTGCTGCGGGCTCGTGACGCTCGGCGTCGACACGCTGAGTATCGTGATCCCCTATTTCGGCTATTCCACGCAGGAGCGGGCGGTCAAACGCGGCGAGGTCGTGACGGCCAAGGCGCGGGCGATCCTGATCTCGGCGGTGCCGCGGGCGCGGCGTACGAACGAGGTGATCCTGCTAGACCTCCATACGCCCGGGATTTCCCACTACTTCGAGGGATATACGCACAGCGTCCACCTGAGCGCCGCCGGCCTCGTGCTCGACGTCGTGCAGCGGATCGCAAAAGGCGCCGGCGAAACGGTGGTGGCGTGCACGGACGCCGGCCGCGCCAAGTGGGTGCAGCAGCTCGCCAACGAGGCGGGGCTCACGGCGGCCTTCGTCTACAAATCGCGGAAAAGCGGCTCGAGCACGACGGTGACGGGCGTGAACGCCGACGTCCGCGGGAAGCGCGTCATTCTTTACGACGACATGGTGCGGACCGGTGGCTCGCTGATCCAGGCGGGAAAGGCCTACAAGGACGCGGGCGCGACCGAGATCACGGCCATCGCGACGCACGCCGTGCTGCCCGGCTCGTCGCTCGCCGAGATCGAGGCCTGCGGGCATTTCTCGGCGCTCTACTGCACCGATTCGCTGCCTCAGGCGATGGAGCTCGCGCAGCGGCACCAAAAATTCTTCAAGGTACTCCCCGTCTCCGGCGTGATCACCGACTTCTTCCGGGACGAGTGACGCGCGTCACCCCTTCTTGTCGGCCTCGATCTTGCGGTCGAGCCGCCGCTGAAGGTCGGCCTGGCGGTCTTCGACGGAGCGCGGCGCCTCGTAGCGCAGCACGATCCGGGGGAAGTCGTAGTAGCCGCCGGTGTCGCTTTCCAGCACGTAGAGGACGCGAAACCGGGTGATGTCTTCGAACGTCGCCTGCGCCGGCGCCAGGCCGCCCGGGAGGCGCAGGTCGTCGGACCACGGCTCGAGGCGCGCGTGGCCGGCGAGCTTGTTGGCCTTGACGTCGATCGTCCAAAGGGAAAGGTGGACGTATCCGGGTTCCGAGGCCGTCGGGGCGCGGAAGGCGGCGACGTCATAGAGGATGGCGTAGCGCGTGCCCAGCGCCCGCTCGAGGCGAAAGGTCTCCTCGGGCGACGGCGTCACGAGGACCGGCGCGTTCGCGGCCTTGGCCTTGAGCGCCCACAACAAGTCCCCGCCTAGCCCTAAGTCGAAAGCCAGGGCGGCGAGCGGATCCTCGAGCTGGGCCAGCGCGAAGATGTCGGTGTTCGCGCCGCGCCCCGAGGCCGCGGCGATGGGCTTCGGGTCGAGCTTGCGCGGAAATTCCGGCAAGGGCTGGCCGGCGGCGGGCCGCGCCGCCATGACGGCGCGCAGGGCCTGCTGTTTTGCGGCCAACGCGGCCGTGCGATCGATCGTGGAAAGCATAAAAGCGGGATCCCGGGGTTCAGGGAGTGAAAGCCACTCTCAGAGTGGGCGTAGGGTCATATAGCCGGTCCAAAGGGTAAGAGCATGCTCTCTGCTGGTTATGGTAAGCCAGTCTTTGAGAATGCTTCCAAGGTGTTGAAGCTCCGACTCGTCGCGGGGGCCGAGGAAGTCGGCGGCCTTAACCTGGGCGTGCGCCCCGCCGTTGCCGAAGCAACGCATCAGGCGGCTCGGGCTGCCTAGGCACTGCGAGAGGTCCATCTGGTCGTCCTCGTAATGGAGGATCGGATAGAGCTGCGTCGGGTCGAGCCCCCCGAGCTTCTTCGCTTCGGTGAAGGCGGCGGTAAGGCCGCCGATCTCATCGACGAGCCCCAGGTCTTTCGCCTCGAGGCCCGTGTAGACGCGCCCTTGGGCCAGGGCTTCGACGCGTTCGATCGGGAGCTTGCGGCCCTTGCTCACCCGGTCGAGGAACTGGCGGTAAACTTGGTCGATCGTCGTCTCGACGAGCTGCTTGTCGAGGCCCGACGCCTTGGTGCCGGGGTTGAGCATGGCGCGGCGGTCGCTCTCGGTGATGATGTGGAAGCTGACCCCGTACTTTTCCTTGAACGCCTCGAAGCTCGGAAGCATGCCGATCACGCCAATCGAGCCCGTGATGGTCGTCGGGTCGGCGAAGATCTTCTTCGCCGGCACCGAGATGTAGTAGCCGCCGGACGCGGCGTACTGCCCCATCGAGACGATGAGCGGCTTGGTGGCCGCGAGGTCCTGGAGGTCGTGCCAGATCATGTCCGAGGCGATCGCCGAGCCGCCCGGGCTCGAGACGCGCAGGACGACCGCCTTGACGCTCGCCTCGTTCTTGGCCCATTTGATGCGCTTCGCCATGGAGGCGGGCGCAATCGCCTCGCTGCGGGCATCGTCATTCATGTGGATTTCGCCGGTGGCTTCGATCAGCCCGATGCCATCGCTGCCGATCGAGGTCGGCAGGATGCTGTTGCTGTCGCCGGCTTCCGCCGCATAGTCGCCGAGGGCGAGCTGCGGACCGGCGGCGGCGGGCTTGGGATCGGGTTTGGCGTCGACGGCGGCAGGAGCGTTGGGGGCATCGGACAGGTAGCCGATCTC
>JAYVWD010000548.1:0-2296 GCA_043786345.1 Pseudomonadota bacterium | reverse complement strand
CAGGCGCAGGTCAGTCCGGCCACATATGCAGGATCCCCCGCATCTCGCGGTTGATCGCTTCCATGTGCGCCTTGATGGCCGGGTCGTCTGGGTTGACCGGGTCGCGGAAGTAGGACGGCGTGTCCTGGCGCATGCGCAGCATCTTGGTCTGCCAGATGTTGTCGGACTGCAGCGCGAGGTCGATGCAGTGGTAGTCCTTCAGGACGACCGGGTCGATGTACTCCTGGATCGAGCGCACCTGGTGATCCATATAGACGCGCCGCCCGTCCTTGTCGCGGGTGTAGCCGCGCACGACGTAGTCGGCGACGACGACGTCGGCGTCGAACTTCTGGAACATGAAATTCAGCGCCTTGAGGGGCGAGATCTCGCCGCAAGTCGCGATGTCGATGTCGATCCGGAACGAGCAGATCGTGCCGCCCAGGTGGAAGTCCGGGTATGTGTGCGCGCAGATGTGGCTCTTGTCGAGGTGGAAGGCCTTGGCCCCGCCGGTGGGCGCGTGGCCGGGAAAGCTCTCGCTGACGCCGCCGCCCTTGAGGTCGCTCATGAGGACGAGCGAGCTCGCGCCCCAGGGGTCGTAGTCCTGGTCGGAGACGGCGAGGACCTTCGCCTCGATGATGTCACAGATGCCGGTAAGGACTTCCGTGACCTTCTTGGCGCTGTAGCGCTCGGAAATATATTGGATGTAGGACAGGCGCTCCGACTCGTTGCGCGCGGCGCAGAAGTCGTAGAGATTGAAGCTCAAGGCCTTGGTGAGGTTGTTGAAGCCCGCGAGCTCCACGCTGCCAGCTGGTGCGACTCGATGCATCTTTACTGCTGTCTCCTTACGTCGCGGACGACGCCTTTATCCATGCTGGGAAGGGGCCGCTGCTGGCCCATCAACACCACCGAGAGCTGGAGCACGTAGGTGGCGTTGCCTTCGTCGATCTTGAAGTCTTTGGATCTTGCGAAATTGAGGCCCCAGCACTTCGAGTCCGAGCCGAACGCGAAGCCCATGGCCGTGGAAAAGCGGTTCGTATAGCCGCCGAGGTCGACGCCGTCGACGTCCTGCTTTTTGAGGCCTATATAGGTAATGACCGAAGGAATCAAGGAAGTATCGAGGCTTAGGGACCGGGTCCGGGTGGGGTTGGCGCTCACCAGGTTGCCGACATAGGTCTTCTGCAGGACGTAACCCAGCGACAGGTTGGTGCGGAGCACCGCCGGAAAGGTCAGGCCGAAAGCCTCTTCATGGACCGTCCGGATATAAATGCCGTATTTGACGGCAGCGCTCACGCTGAAGCCGGCGTGCGCAAGGCTGAGGTCGCTCGCGACGTCTTTCCAGCCCTCGGGCAAGGCCTCGGGCGTCGGCGCCTTGGCGGGTGCCACGACCGGGCCGACGGGAAGGGCGGCATTGCGCTTGCGGGCCGCGAGGCGCTCGCGCGCATCGATGAAGTCGTAAGCCACCGTGGCGTGGAAGGTCGCCGGCGTATCGTAGTACTGGTCCTCGAGGGCGTACCGGTCGATGAGCCATTTGCGGTTGGTGGCGTCGATGAGGTCGGCGTCGGGCGTGAGCGGCCGGTCGAGGCTCGTGAGAAGCTCGCGGCGGGCGCGCTCCTCGAGGGGCTCGGGCGCCGGCTTATGTGCGGGGGCCGCGGGCTTGGCCGGCGACTCCTCGGCCTTCCTCAGGGTCCAGCTGCGGCTGAAGAGGCGCCAGAACTGCGTCGTGGACAGCTCGACGATCTGGTGCGGCTTCATCCGCTCCTCGTCGGGCAGGTCCGGATCGGGGGTGCCGGGAACCGACGGCACGTCGGAGCCGAAGTACGCGAGGCGGCCGCCGTTCTCGAGCTCCCCGTACGGGCCGCGCCGGACGACTGAAGGCCGAAGGGAAAAGCGCAGGCGCCAGTCCATCAGGTGATGCGCCCATTTCACCGGACGGTTGGGGTCTGAGGTGCGGCGCTCACAGGCGCTTTCATTGAACTCCGGCGCTTCCGGCGCGCAGACGGGACTTTTCGTATCGAGCCACGCGGGAACCTCGCCCTTCCCGTCGATGGGCAGCGTGAAGTCGATGCCGGTCCGGAAGGAGCGCAGCTCGCTCCGCGGCACGGCCAGTCCGGCGTGCTCGATGTAGCGGGCGTCGGATTCGGTGAATTGGTCGACCTGGACCTTGGAGTCGGTGATGAGCGGCGACACCGTGCGCAGGCGCAGGCGCCGCCAGTAGCCGTCGCCGAGCGTGACGCCGGCCTGCGGGGCGCCCTCGGCGCCGAACTCGGAGATGCGCACCTGCTCGGCCGAGACCTCCGCGTAAACCGGGATCGCCGCG
>JAYVWD010000547.1:0-1696 GCA_043786345.1 Pseudomonadota bacterium | reverse complement strand
GCGCCCGCGTACGTGAACTTCTTGGTGGCGACCGTCTCGCGGTACATGCTGTATCCGTTGAGGCTCGCCGCGCCGTTGGACGAGGGCACCGCGCCCTGAACCATGCACGTTTCGTACTTGAGGCCGACGCTCGCGTCGGCGGTGCCGTTGTCGGCCGCCTGCTTGCAGGTATAGACCTTGGGCGTCGAGCTGAAGTCTTTGATGGCGAGCTGAAGCGAAGGCTTCCCGGCGCCCTGCGACAAGGTCACGTTGACCACCCCGGAATCGACATTGTGCGAGCAGACGTCCGCGCTCGTCAGCTGATAGGCGCCGTTGTCGGTCCCGACTTTCGAATTCGTGATCGTGGTCGTGCCGTAGACGACGACGGGCGGCGGCGCGGGATCTTTCTTGTCGGTGCTGCACGCCGACGGCAGGAAGCAGAGGGCGACGACGACGGCGGGACGACCGATGAGTTGCTTGATCGATGGCATGGCGCTGCTCCTTGGGTGCTCGCGAGGATCCGCTCAGATGGTACCACTTCAGGCCAGCGAGCGCCCGTGGATCCAGCTCACCGGCACGTCGGGCATCTTCGGCGGGCGCGCCTCGATCCGTTCGGCGAGGCGGGCGACGCGCTCGGCGAGGCGCCCGACGTAGTCCTGCGCGGCGCGCCCTTCGGGGGTCCGCGGCACGAGGGCGGCGACGCCCCACTTGCGGACGAGCGTGGCGATGATTCCCGCGTAGTCGGCGGCCGTGTACATCCGCGTCCGGTGCGAAACGACCTTGAACCACTCATACATGTGCTCATCGACGCCGTCGAACATCCGCTCGGAGGGCATCGTGATGCCCGCCCGCATCATTTCCTCGAAGGCGAGCAGCATCCCGTCAGGGTCGAGCTCATAAAGCTTGCCGGCGAAGCGGGTGTACGCCCGCTCGTGCCGCGCCTCGTCGCCCGCGATGGCCTCGCAGATCGCGCCGAGGCGCGTGGCGCCGCAGGCGCGCGCGAGCTGGGCGACGTTGCCGTGCGAGATCTGGGTGGCGCGCTCCTGAAACGACGTATATGTGAAGCCGAGGTAGAGGCTATTTTTCGTGTGCGGGTCGAAGCCGCGCCGGATCAGGTGCTGAAGCGTCGTCTCGACGGCCCGCTGATCGACCCGGCCGCTCAGGTAAAGATACTTCGTCAGGACGTCGCCGTGGCGTTGCTCTTCGCCGACCCAGCCGCGCATCCACAAGGCGAGGGCGTTTTCCTCGGTGCCGTCCCGGTCAAAGCCGTCCTCCAGGTTGGTGAGCCAGGCGTGGTAGCTCGGGAGCGCCTCCTCGGTGATCATGTTGCCGACGAGCGCGACGAGCAGGCCGTCGGACAGCTCCGCGGCTTCGCGGCGCAACGCGGTCACCTGGTCGTGCCAGTCGGGCGCGGTCATGTCCGGGAGGAGCGCGCTCGGCTGCCAGTTGGTTTCCGGCGCCAGAAGAAGCCCGAGCTGCTCCCGGACGTAACGTTCGAGCCCGGCGACGATGTCCGGGTTCGGAACGTTGGGCTTTTGGAGATTTTGCAAGCGGGCAGGTCCCTCGGCTTCGGGCATCGTCGATACAGAGTTTTGTTCGACCCACACGATATCAGACTTGCGCCGCGCCGTCGCGGGCGAAGCGGTGCGTGAGGACCTTGGCGCGAGACCGGGAAGGAGGCCTGATTACTCGCAAAACTCTGCCCTACGGCGGCGGG
>JAYVWD010000546.1:0-2337 GCA_043786345.1 Pseudomonadota bacterium | reverse complement strand
GGCGCGGACGATCGGCGCCTCCGGGTTGAAGACGTCTTTGTAGAACGGGCTCTCGACCGCGTGCAGCGCGCCGAGGGCGTGCATCGGGAAGCCGCCCATGAAGAAGGCCCACGACTGCTCGAAGAGCGCGTCGTAGAAGAGCTTGCCTTCGCGGTCGACCAGGCGGTAGGTGCGGGCGGCGCTGGCGAACTGGCCGCGCTCATAGGAGATCCGGCCGAGGGCCATCAGGGCGTAGTCGTTGAGGTCCTTGCGCTGCTGCTCGCCGATCTCGGCCAGATGCTGGGACGACGGGTAGAGGATCGCCTTGAGGGAGGTCTCGGCTTCCTTGAGCTTATTGACGTCGACATAGATCATCGCCTGCTGGTACTTCGCCGGGAAGAAGTGGCGGTCCGCGACGCCGAGGCGGCCGTAGAGCTTGGCGGCCTGCTCGTTGTTGCCTTTTTTCGAGGCGGCGTTGGCGGCGAAGTAGTTCCAGTCGCTGCCGAAGGACGGCGCGTCCTTGCCCTTCAAGTCCACCGACTCGGCCACGATCTCGATCAAGTTCTGGATCGGGCGGCGCTCGGAGGTCTTCTGGAGGACGTCCCAGGACGCGCGCAGGTCCACGTCGAGTGGTTGCTGGGTGAGTTTGAGGGCCTGGGACGAGTAGATGGCCGCGAGGATCGGGTAGCCGCCCTCCTGCAGCATGATGGCCTGGGTCTGGAGGAGCGACACGCGGTCGACGGCCGTCAGGCGGTCGCCCTGCTCGTTGACGCGGCCGAGCTCGGCCCACATCTTGACCTTGCTGATGTCGCCCTGGCGGTAGTCGCGCTTCAGGTTCATGAACTTGTCGTGCAGGGTCGGCTGCTTCTTCGCAGGGGTGGCTTTCTTCTTGGCGAACGCGGACTCGCCGGCCGGAAGGGCTAGAGCGAGCAGGGCGAGCGCGATTCCACTGATGCGACGCATGGACATTCAATCCTCTATGAGGGTCGGACCCCGATGCTCAGTTGAAGAAGTAGCTGGCGCCCAGGTCCCAGCTGTAGGAGTTCTTGCGCGTGGGCTCGTTGGCGCGTTGCTCTTTGAAGACGCGGTCGCGGAAGTCGATGCGGATCGACCACGCCTGGCCGAGGTAAAAGCGCTGCCCGCCGCCGAAGTTGAGGCCGCTCTTGTTGCCTTGGTCGGTCGCGATACGCGAGTACCCGCCGGTGAAGTAGACGTCCGTGTAGACGATCCACTTGTTGAGGAGGTTGAGCTTGCCGTAGAAGGGCGCGGCGATGCCGTTCATGTCCGTCATGCTGTGGATCGCGTTCACTTCCGGGTCCGGCGAGACGATCTTTTCTTCGCCCGGATTCGCGGGGATCGCGTTGCCCGAGTCGTCGGTCTCCGGGAGCGGCCGGTATTTGAGGCCGTTCAGCGCCTTGCGGTCCGAGCTGTCGCGGACGGTGGTCTTCACCATGGCGACCTCGAGGCCGATCCATTCACTGAAGAAGAGGCCGGTGCGCGCGCCGAACGTCGAGGTGCTCAGGTAAGCCTCGTCGACGATCTGGCCGGCGAGGATGCCGAACTCGGGACGATAAGCCTTGGTGAAATAGCGGTTCTGCAGGACCGACGTCGGCTCCTTGCTGGACTTGCCGCGGATCTCGTTGGGGTTGAGCTCCAGGGCCATCGCCGAGGTGGAGGCGAGGCAAAGGGCCCAGACATATAAGGCAAGACGGCGGTTCATGACGTGCGTTCCTCTAGGTTCGTTTTGAGAAAAACGAGCGAAAACGGGAATCGGAATTTCCCGACATATCCTCCTTCGGTGGGCATCAAAAAATATTTAGTGTTTTTTCGGGCAAGCTTGGGGCACCCCCCACAAGCCCCGAAAAAAGGGGAAAACGAACGGCCGCTTAGAATCGGGTTCGGCCCGCAGATCCCAGCGGCGGAAGCCCCTTTAATTAAGCGAAGGGCGCCAGACTCGAACCAGACTAGTCATTTTTTGCGCCTGCAACTAACTGATTCAGTTCACTTAGCCACATGATTCGACGGCCCTTTTTGCCGCGGCCGCCCTGGTATCGCGATTGCGAAGAGGGGCGGCGTCACCCAAAAGAGGAGGCACAAAGGATCATGAAAAGCGAGCTTCTGTGCATCGTCCTCACCTTTTCCGCGTTCGGTTGCGGAAGGCTCTTCGCCCGCCATCACGCCGCGACGTTCGCCGCCACGGCGACGCGCCGTTCCACCACGACGATCGTGATGTCGTCGTCGAGCTCCTCGCCCGCGAAGTAGAGGAACGCCTCCTGCACGAGCGCGTCATGGATCGCCGCGGCGTCGCCCTTCGCGGCCGAGCCCACGATCCGGCGGACTTTCTCCCGGCCGAGCATC
>JAYVWD010000545.1:0-2494 GCA_043786345.1 Pseudomonadota bacterium | reverse complement strand
CGCATCATGCAGGTGGAGCAGCAGCCACTCGAGCAGGTCAAGGGACGCCGCGAAAAACTCGTCGGCGAGCGCAACGACTACAAGTCTTTGCACGGCATGCTCGGGGACTTAGGCGGCGTGCTCAATGGAATGAAGACCCGCGCCGGATTCGCGAAGCTCACCGTCGAATCCTCGCACCCGGATATCCTGGAAGGCATCGTCGACGGCATCGCGACGCCCGGCAGCTACGAGATGGAGGTCAAGGGCCTCGCGCAGTCGGACAAGCACCTCGCCTTCGGGTTCCCCGACGTGGACAAGAGCGAGGTCGGCTTCGGCTGGCTCCAGGTGGACGGCGCCAAGGGCGCGCACAATGTCACGATCGACCCGGGCTCGACGCTCCGCGACGTGGCGCAGAAGATCAACGACTCGGGCGCCGGCGTGCTCGCGCAGATCGTCAATACCGGGGCGAAGGACGACCCCTTCCGCCTGCTCGTGACGAGCGCGGAGACGGGCGAGGAAGCAAAGGTCCGGATCGACCCCGACACGACCTTTCTCGACTTCAAGAACATCAAGGCCGGGAAGAACCTGGACGTGAAGTTCGAGGATGTGGACGTCACCCGCACCTCCAACAAGCTCGACGACCTCGTCTTAGGCGTGAAGCTCAAAGCGAAGCGCGCCGAGCCCGGCACGAAGGTCACCGTCAGCGTCGCGAACGACGTGCCGAAGACGGTCGACGGCATCAAGGCCTTCACCGACAAGTACAACCAGCTGGCGAAGTTCGCCAACGAGAGCTTCAAGCTCGATCCATCGACGAACAAGCCGGCCGGCAAGCTGCCGAGCGACGGCAACATGCGGACGATCCTGCGCTCGATGCAGACGACCCTGAGCGCGCCAGGCGCCGCGGGCAAGTTCGGGACGCTCGCCGGGATCGGCATCACGACCGACGCCCACTCGGGGGAGCTCAAGGTCGACGACGCGAAGCTCAAGGGCGCGCTCGAGGCCGACTACGACGGCGTCTCGAAGCTCTTCTCGATGTCCGACGACGGCCAGGGCCTCGCCGGCCGCCTCTCCGACGCGCTCAAGCGTTTCACGAACCCGACGGACGGCGTCCTGCACAACCGCGAGCAGTCGCTCGACCACTTGGTCAAAGAGCAGGACCAGCAGATCGACCGCCAGACCCGCCGCCTCGAGGAGAAGCGGGCCGGCCTCGAGCACCAGTACTCCGCCCTGAACAGCCACATGAACGGCCTTCAGGCCCAGCAATCGGCGCTCGCCTCGCAGATGGGCGGCGGCGCGCCGCAGGAACAAGCCAATGCCAAGCCCGCGTGAGAAAGCGCTCAAAGCCCTTGCCGTTTACCTGCGGCGCGGCTATGAAGCTTCCGAGGCTTGGAAATTCCGGGGCACGGACGCGTTTTTGAATGTGATGACCGAGCGCGATGCCGCCTTCCATAACTTCCGCTGCTTCGAGGATCAGGCGCGCCGCGCCACTCCCGAGGACGGCGATGTCGCAGAAGACCCGGAAGCCCTTCGCCTCATGGCCTTGGTCGCGCAGCAGAATGCCGCGCTGACGAGCCTTGTGGCGGCCGCCCTGCAGGATGTCGAGTCGAAGCTCGGCCGCACGAACGCCGCCCGCAACGCCGCCCGCGCCTATCACTCCGGCACGCAGCCCCCGGCCCGGTTGGTCAGACAAAGCTAATCTCAGAGGACCGGTAACCCCATGCGTGCTGCGATTTTCATCGACGGCGCCCATCTGCTCAAGCAGATCGGCGACGCCCGGATCACCCCCGATTATTCCCGGCTGGCCGAGTACTTCCTCGCCCCGCTCCGCCGCAACATCCCGCTCGACCTGCTGCGCTGCTACTTCTACTATTGCCCGCCGTGGATGTCGGCGCACCCGACCGAAGACGAGCTGCGGCGCAAGGCGAACTGGGACCGCTTCATCTCGGAGCTCGAGGACCTCGACCGTTGGCAGGTCCGCCTCGGCAAGCTCGAGCGGCGGCGCGAAGGCGACAAAGACGTGTTCAGCCAGAAGCGCGTCGACGTGCTTCTGTCCGTCGACATGGTCCGGCATGCCGCGGCCGGGCACGTCCAGCACGTGGTGCTGGTGGCCGGCGACTCCGACTTCATCCCGGCCGTCGAGGCGGTGAAGGATTCCGGGACGACGGTGACGCTCTGGGCCGCCACCGACCGTAGCGCGCACCTCGACCTGATCCACGCGGCCGACGAGGTGCAGTACCTCCGCTGGAAGAACTTCCCACAGAAAACGAAAGAGGCGAGCCGCAATGCGCCGCCGCCGCCGGAGCTCGGCCGCGCCCAGCGCGCCGGGCATCCCGGGCAGCAAAACCGCGGGCGCGCGGCCCCCGCGCTGCACACGGAAAGCGCGCCGGAGCCGGCGCCCGTCATGGCGCTCGTCGCCGCCACCTCCGACGGCGAAGCCGAGGGCGGCAGCGACGCGGGCGAGGGCGGCGCGAGCTCCGGTAAGAAAAAGCGCCGCGGCCGCCGCGGCGGGCGTGGC
>JAYVWD010000544.1:0-3157 GCA_043786345.1 Pseudomonadota bacterium | reverse complement strand
ATCCGGGCGGCCAGAGCCCTCTCGGCACCGTCGTGGACACGACGGCCCAGAAGGCCTCGGTCAATGCCGCGCCAGGAACGTTCGCGGGAACGCCCGAGCAAACGATCATGGCGACGCCGCCGCCGCCGGGGATCGACGGCGTCGGCGGCGCCGCGGTTGTCGCCGCGGCGACGCTCGTCACCAGAGACGCCGACGGCAGGTTTCTGACTAGTGCCGACCTGGCGAAGGACCTGATCGTATCCCTGGGCGGCGTCGATCCGGCCGTCGACCGCTCGCTCCTGTCCGTGATCGTGATCACCGGACTGGGAGCGGCGGATGAGGCGCGCACGACGATTCCGGCCTCCGCGCTGGCGTTTTCCGCGCAGCCCGACGGGACGTTGACAGTCTCCTTCCCGACGCGCGAGCCGAACGCGACCTTCGTTCTAGTGCGCGCGCCCGCGCCGCAGGCGGTGGCCGGGATCGGCTCGCCGCGGCGCTATTTCCAGACGCGCAGCGTCTTTCGCCTAGGGCTCGCGGACGGATACGCCGGCGCCGGCGATCCGCTCGTCCTCCGGAATCTGACGACGCAAAGCCTGGTCTTCGGGCCGGCGCCGTACGACGGCAGCGGCAGCGTCGTTCACTTCGGACCGGGGCTTCGCTACGGCGCAAACGAGCTGGAGCTGCGCGCCGAAACCGCCGACGGGGTGAAGACGGCAACTGTGAGCGTGACGCTGCGGGACTTTTCGGTCATGGGCTTGCGCCTCGCCGGCAACGGTAACGACGGCGCGGCGCCGGATGCCGCCCGGGGTTGGGTTTCGCCCCTGACGCCGAACGCCGTGAAGGCGCCGACGAGCGGCCGCACGCTCAGCACGCAGTCCTGGCGCATCATCCACGAGTGAGGAGGACGGTCATGGGAAGGCAGAACAAACTGCGGCGGGTTCTCGCATGGACAGCAGGAGTGATGCTCATGCTCGGCGTCGAGTCCCGGGCGTTTGCGTTCACGCTGAGCTATGGCGGCCGCCTCGCCGAGGCCGACGGCCGTCCGGTCGCCGGACCGATCGACCTCAAGGTCAACTTCTACCGCACGCCGACCGGCGGCGCCGAGCTCGCCGTCGCCGCCCAGCTTTTCCCGGCGATGACGCTTCGGGACGGCCTTTTCGAGCTGAGCCTCGACCTCGGACCGGCCGACTTCCAAACGCTTTTCGCCGACGAAGCCGCCGTCTGGCTCGAGGTCGTCGACCTGACCGGCGGCGAAACCTACCCGCGCCAACGCCTGAACATGGTGCCCTACGCCGGCCGCGTGCCGGTCGCAGCCAAGCAGTTCGCCTTCGACGGCTCCGGAAAATTGTCCCTGGCGACACCCCCCGAGCCCGGAAAGTTCCTGTTCGTGAGTCCCGACGGGACCCTGGCGTGGGCGACCCCCGCCGGCGGCGGCGACATGGTACATGGGACTTATGACGTCAACGCCAACAACATCGTCGACGACGCGGAAAAGCTCGGTGGGCAGGGCGGTGCCTTCTATCGCAGCGCCGACAATCACCTGGACGGCGCGACCAATAAAGTCTATTCCGCGGCGGAGAAGGCCAAACTCGCCAGCGTCGAGGCCGGCGCGCAGGCCGTGACCACGGCGACCGTCACCGCCACGGGCGCGGTGATGGACGGCGACTTCGCAGCCAACGGCCTGATGGCGCGCACCGCTGCCGGGGTCTACGCGACAACGCCGGATCATTCGACGGATTGGGACTCGGCCTATACGCTGCGCTCGCAGTGGAGCGGCGCCGTGACGGGCCTGAACCCGACGCTCGGCCGTACGTCCTTGGGATTGGGGACGGCGGCGACGAAGGCATCGGGACTCGCCGACGGAAACCTCGTCGAGCTCGCCGGCGGCGGCAAGCTGCCGGCCGTCGACGGATCGCTGCTCACCGCGCTCAATCCGGCGAGCCTATCGGCGGCCGTGCCGGTGACGAAGGGCGGCACCGGGGCCACGACCCAGGCCGGTGCGGCCAACGCCATCCTCCCGACGCAGGCGTCCCAAAGCGGCAAATACCTGACGACCGACGGCGCCGGCGCCAGCTGGGCGGCGGTCACCGTAGCCGTCCCGCACAGCCTCGACGCCGCCGACGGGTCGCCGGCTGACGCGGTATTCGTCGACAACGCCGGCAACGTCGGTATCGGCACGACGAGCCCCACCACGGCCCTCCACGTCAGTCGCGACGGTGAAGCCTCGTTGCGCCTCGCAAACACTTCTGGCACGTCGAAGAACGCACGCGTGAAATTCGGCACCGGCCCCCTAGAGGCCGACAATCTCTATCAGGTCGGTACGGACTATGACGGCGTAAATGCCACGAATTTCTTCATCAATAGACAGGGTGCGACGGCGCCCGCGCTTTTCGTCGACTCCTCCAGCAACGTCGGGATTGGGACGACGGCGCCGGTCGCCTTTCTCGACATCCGAGGGACTCCGCCCGCCGGGTCGACCCATTTCGAGATCGGCCAAACCGCGGCCACGTCCGGATCGCCCTCGGCGAAACTGACCTTCGCCGGCCAAGGCGTCCGCCACGCCGGGATGATGTGGACGCCGGCCGCGACCGCGGCGGGAAGCAAATTACAATTTACAGCCGGCGGCTGGGACGACCCCGCTTGGATGGGCGTGCTCGCCACGATTCAGGCCGACGGCAACGTCGGGATCGGCACGACGGTTCCAGGGCAGAAGCTGTCGGTCGCCGGCACTGTCGAGTCGACCTCAGGCGGCTTCAAGTTCCCGAGCGGGGGGGTGCAGGCGGACGCCAGGAACCTCAACACGCCGCCGAACTCGTATTTGTGGGGCACGACCTACCAGGCTACGTATGATGGCTTCGTAAGCTCCTGGGGTACCGGCGGCGCCTCCTGCGGCCTCTGGGGCTATACGGATGCCAACGCTGCGCCAACCCTGAACGTTGCGAACCAATCGGTGGGTGGGGGCTTTTACGCGCAGATATTCTTTCCGGTAAAGAAGGGGGAATACTACAAAGTAAACCAAGGCGGCTGCGGCACCGGCGTCGTTTTAGTCTGGTATATGTACTGAACTAAACCGGCTTTGGGTTACCGATTTCGGCAACGTCGGCATCGGCACGACCGGCCCGACCAGCAAACTCGACGTCAACGACGACACGATCCGCGTCCGAAACGCCAAGACACC
>JAYVWD010000543.1:0-2912 GCA_043786345.1 Pseudomonadota bacterium | reverse complement strand
GTCGCGGTCGCGTGTGCCGCGGCGCTCGCGTCCTGCTCCGGCGGCGGCTCGTCGGGTGCGAACGACCCGACGTCTAAAAAAGACGAGGCCGGCGGCAGCGGCGACGACACGCCCGACAAGCCGGCGTCGCTTTCGGGTTCGTACCTGGCCGACCACATGGCGTGCGTCGTGCCAAAGGTGAAAAAAGGCGACAAGTTCGTGACGGCGTGCTGCGTGCTCGAAGACAAGGCCAAAGTGAAGATCAAGCTCAAAGGCCTCCCGAACGACACCTTCAAGATCGCGCCGCCTCTCAATAAGAGCCTCCCGGCGCCCAAGGTCGAGGCCGTCAACCTCACCGCCTATCCCGACCACTTATGCCACGTCGTATACCGCGCTCCGGTTGTTGGCGGCGCGCCCGCTGCCGGGCTGAATCTGTCGGACCCGTCGCCGAAAGTCCTCGACCCGATTGCCACGATCAAAGGCTTTCTGAAGTCGATCCCCCTCTTCAGAAAAGCGAAAGCGCCGGTTACCGTCGTGGCGCCCGTGAACGCGACCAAGAGCGCGTCCTCCGGAAAGTCCATGCTCAGCGGCGCCGGCAAGAAATCCTCCGGCCCTAAGACCGTCGGCAGCCAGGGGCACGCCGGCTTGGCGTTGACGGATCCCCTAGCCGCTAAACCGGCGCCGACGTCCTCGCTGCTCAAGGCGTTAGATGAACTGAGCCAAAATTCGGAGAATACCTCGCTGAAAGGTGCCGGCGAGGCCTTGAGCGTGCCTGGCGCGCAAGCGGAATCCATCGGCGAACAGCTCAATCAGCTGAAGCCGTCGAGCGACGCCGGGGAAGGCGCGGACTCCCAGCTGGCGAACATTTCTGGCAAAGAACGCCTCGATGACTTTGGTCCCGTGATAGACCCGACCGTCGGCAGCGCGCCGTCCGGTGGCTCTCCGGACGAACCCGTGGCCAGCGCCCCCTCGGGTGGATCCCCTCAGACGTTCGACGACATCAGGAATCAGCCTGCCGATGTGCCGGTGGCGCCGGCGGCCAACTTCGAGACTCCGTTCGTCGACCAGGGCTTCGACCCGAATGCCGCCAGCGCGGCGCCGTCCGGCGGCGGGAATGCGGACACGACCCCGCCGCCCCCGTCGCAAACGGTCCCGGACGTGACGCCGGCGGCGCCTTCAGGCTAGCCTGCTTCCCGGCCTGAGCATGAATCAGCGGACGACCGCCCCGACCCGCCCCGCCTGGAACATCAGATTGCGCGCCGTCATGGCCAGCTCCGGAACGACGGGCAGGCCGGCGGCGCGCAGACCCTCGGCGGTCCAGACGTTGCACGTGTTGGGGAAGTAGTACTCGCCCTTGGCCGCGACAAAGCGGCTGCCCTCGCCGTAGTCGCCTTTACTGGTCGTGACGGGCAGGCCGTCGGGCCCAAGGGCGAAGGTGCCGGCGACGTGGCGGACCAGCGCCCGGAACTCCGGCGCCGTCAGGGCGAGCTCGACGATCGGCGCTTCGGGGAAGGCGTCGGCGGGCGCCTTCGTGAGCCGCGCGACGTGCAGGACCGACGGCCCAGGCAGGAGCAACGCGTCGAGCGTGATGCCGACCGTGATCTCGTCCGCCTGGAAGAAGTCGGCGTCGCCCCAGCCCGCCTCGAACCACGGCGCCGCGCGGAACTCCGCGACGCCCGGCCAGTCCGCCGCGTCGACTGGCGCCGTCTCGAACATGAGGCTCGTGTGCCAGCCGTGGCTCACGACGTAAACCCGGTGTTCGCCGACGGATTTCGCCGCCTGGCCGCCGGGAAGCCAGAAGGGCGCGCGCAGGTAGGAGAACGCGGCGACGGCCCCGATGAACAGCGGGACGCTGGCCGCGAGCGCCACGGCCAGGCTCCCGCGCCGGCTCCGGGCCTTCAGCCAACCGGACTTTTTCACGAGCCGCGCCGTCCCCGCCGCGAAAAACGCGCAAAAAAGCCCGGTAAAGACGCGGGTCGCCAGCAGATAGGGCGGCAGCACGTCCAGCAGCAGCAGCAGAATGAAAGCGGCCCCGAGCGCGGCGGCCAGCGCGCGGGCGGCGATGACGACGGTCCTCATCGGTGTTGTTGCCCCTGGGTGTAAAGGTAGAGCGCGATCAGCAGCACGGCAAGCGCGACGACGGTCGCGGCCGTGATCTTGAGCCAACTGTAGGGCCGTTCGCCCTGGATTTCGCCGGTCCGTCCGTTCACGAGGAAGCGGAAGGCCTTGTCGTGATAGCGGTACGCGGCGAGCCAGACGGGCAGTAAAACGTGCTTGAAGGTGACGCCCTCGTAGCGCGTCGCCCTGGCGCTCACGCGCTGCTCGTCGCCGCCGATGTCCCGGCGGATCGCCGCCTCGATGGTCGGGCTCATCCGCGTTTTCGCGCGCTCGAAGCCGTCGGCCAGGCCCAGCTGGTAGCACTCGGCTTTGAACCCGCTCAGGTACGCCTCCTCGTAGGGCTTGAGCTCCGCCAGGTCCCAGGGCTCGAGCTTCTCCGCGTAGGCGGCGGGAATCGAGGCGCTCGCCATCACGAGCACGTCGTCGAACGAGCAGTGGACGCTGCCGCCCGCCGGATGCCACCGGGTTTTCTGCACCTGGCGCGTGCTGGTCTGCGACTGGCCGTTCACCTCTTCGGTGAACGATTCGGTCACGTAGTAGTGCTCGCCGCGCTCGCCCCGATAGTCCGTGTCGGTCTCGGCGTCATAGGTCCAGTACGGCACGTAGATGCCGCTTAGGCGGCCCTCGACGTTCGCGACGCGCTTCAGGGCGTTGGGCGCGAACCACAGGCCTCCGAGCCACGTGCCGAACAGGGCGCGCACGCGCCGCTCGTCCACGGCGAACGGCAGCAGCGCCTTCGGCCGGATGAGCCGCGCCGTGCCCGCGCCGACCAGGCTCGAGCCGCAAAAGGGGCAGAGGGTCGCGGTGACGGCGCC
>JAYVWD010000542.1:0-5859 GCA_043786345.1 Pseudomonadota bacterium | reverse complement strand
GCCTTCTCGATCTTCGCCGCGGTCAGGACCTCGGCGACGTCGTCGGCCAGGTCGAAGAGCGAGTGCGTCCAGCCGTGCGCGAGCGTCGTCTTGCCGACGCCCCGCAGGTCGAGCGTCACGACCTTGAACTTTTTCGCGAGCTCCTCGTCATACCCGAGCCAGTGGCGCACGGTGCGGCCAAGGCCGCGCAGCAGGACGACCGGCTCGCCCGTCCCGCGAACGTCCCAGCTGATCACGCCACCATGTCGCGAAAGCTTCGGCATCCCCGCGATGATACCTCAAATGACCGGCGGCGTGAGCTTGTCTTCCAGGTCCTGGAGCCGGTCGTTGAGCTTCCGGAGCTTGCCTTGGAGCTCGTCCACCTGTTTTTCGAGGGATCCGACCTTCTCGTCTTCACCCTTTCTTAACGCCGCGATCACTTCGTCCATTGCGACCCGCTCCTGGTGGGGCAGGCCGTTGCGGAACGTCTCGACCGCCGGGAGCGCGTTGTGCCGGTTCGCCTGGCGCAGGGCGCGCGCCGCCGTCTGCGCGATGAACCGGTCCGGATCGCGGAGCAGGTCGACCAGGCACTCCTCGATCGGCGCCTGCCACTTCTTCTCGACGTAGGGCGCCAGCGCCCCGAGCCCGTTGACGGCCCCGCGCCGGGCGCGGAAGTGCGTTTTGCCGATCCGGGCCTTCGCGAGCAGGTGCGGAACCGCCTCCTCCTGGCGCGACACGCCCATCGCGTGCAGCGCGGCCGCTGCCTCGTAGCCGTACCGGCGGTTTTCCTGCTCGCTCGCCTTTTTGAGCAGGTCGAGCGGCGCCTGCGCCCGCTGCAGCCCGAGCGCCGTATAAGCGTTCGCGGTCGCGAGCGGCGGCAGGTCGCCTTTCGCGAGGCGAAGCTTCACGGCGTTGAGGATGCGCGTGTCGCGGAACGCCTCGGCCGCCAGGAAAACCCGGCTCTGAACCAGCGGATCCGCCTCGCTCACGATGATGGCCGCGAGCCCGACGATCGCGTCCTCCGAGCCGGCCTTGGCCAGGGCGCGCAGGATCTCGCAGCGCACGCCCCAGAATTTCTCTTTTCGGTAGGCGTCGAGGATCGCCCGCACGTTCGCGCGCTTGCCGCTTTCGCCGAGGGCGGCCGCCGCCAGGATGCGCCCGACCACGTCCGGCGCCTGCGTCAGCTGCCGGCGGAGCCGCTCGTCGCCCGACTCGAGCTCGAGCTTGTGCAGCACCTTGCCGTGCGGGTCGAAGCGGACCATCTCCGGGTCGTCCGCCATCGGGAACGGGAAGCTGTGGCGCGCTTTCGTGATCGCGATCGCCGCCGTCGTCGTCTTGCCGGCGATCGTCCACGACACGTCGGTCGTGAGGTCGAAGGTCGGCCCCGGCTTCTTCGGGTCCGCCGCCTGCTTCTGGACGACCTCGAAGGTGCCCTGGCGCCGCTCCTTGTCGAAGGTGAAGGTGACCTTCACGTCGGGGTAGCCCGCGGTGAACACCCATTGGTCGAAGAGCTTCTGCAGCGAGCGGCCGCTGTGCTTCTCGAGCGCCCGGCGGAAGTCGTCGGTCTCGACGACCTTTTCACGGTTCGTCTCGAGGTAGTCCGTGACCGCGGTCCAGAAGATCTCGTCGCCGAGCTCCTTCCGGATTGTGTGGAGCCGGCAGGCGCCGCCCGGGTAGAGGTGCCGGTCGTACATCTGCCACGAGGACGCGAAATGGCGCGTCACGAGCGGCCGCGAGTAGTGGTTGTCGACCTCGTCGAAATAGGCCGTCGCGTTGCGGTAGAGGTCGTAGCGCTGCTCGTCCTCGCCGCGCTGGTCCTCGAGCCAGCAGGTTTCCATGTACGTGGCCCAGGACTCCTTGAGCCAGGCGTGCGCGAAGTCGCGGCACACGACGAGGTCGCCGAAGTAGCTGTGCGCCATCTCGTGCACGTTGACCTGGTCCACGATCCAGGTGCGCTCGGGCGCGATCCGCTCGTCGTGCACGTAGGTGTCGCTCCAGCTCACGAGCGAGATGTTTTCCATCGCTCCGCCGATGCCCGGCAGCGCGAACTGGTAGTACTTGGGGAACGGGAACTTGACGCGCAGCTTCGAAGACATCCAGCCGAGCATCTCCTTGGTCCGGCCGAAGCTCCGCTTCAAGTCGTCCGGGCGGAAGTCCTTGCACGCGAAGTAGGCGACCGGCAGCCCCTCGAAGTCGCCGTCGTCCAGGCGCACGAAGTCGCCGATCGCGAAGCAAAGCAGGTAACTCGGGCAGCGCTGGTCCAGCTTCCAGTGCGCGGTCTTCGTGCCGTCCGCGTTCTTCGCCTCGGAGACCAGGTAGCCGTTGGCGAGGATCGTCAGATTGTCCTTCGCCGTCAGCTTGAATTCGAGCGTCGTCCGCACGTTCGGCAAGTCGATGGTCGGCAGCCAGTGGCGCGCGAGCTCCGTCTCGTGATCGGTGGCCGCATACAAGGCCTTGGCGGGCTCCTCGGCCGAAGGCTTCATAAAGAAGAGGCCCGAGACCGGCTTCTCGACCCGGTAGCCGAGCTCGAGCTGGCGCCGTTCCCCGCGCTTGAACGGCTGCTCCCAGCGCACCCAGAGCTTCTGCCCGTCGTAGCCGGACGCGAGCGCCTTGCCGCCCGCGTCCTTCGCCGTCAGCCCGAGCAGATCGACCGCGTCCAGCTCGATCGCCGCCGCGCCGTCACGATTCGCGACGATGGTGTGGGTCACCGTCCCGGCGGCGGACTGCGCCTCGAGGTCCACGGTGAGCGCTATCAGGATGTGAACCGGCTCGAGCTCGAGGCTCGGCGGGTACTGCGGGACCGCTTCCGGCCCGCCAAACGTCCCGCCCCGCCGCCCGAGGCAGCCGCAGCCGCCGTGGCGTTCCGAACCTTCATGGATGAGATCAGCCATTTTGTGCGCGCCCTTTGGTCATAACTCAGCGAAAAGACAGGCCACGAGCTATAACAAAGGAATCCACAGCTTGTCCACACCCTCTGAAACAGCCGGAGGAGGCGCTGGGCGCGAAACTTACGCTTAACACCACCCCTGTTCAGTGGTAGAACCGGCGCCGATTCGAGTTGACAGCGTTGCGTGCCTTGACGAATATGTCAGGCTCTCGTACCAATTTGGTGCATATGTCCGTTTCGGAGGTCTTGTCAGAGATGTACGCGGTAATCGAAGCCGGCTCCCGGCAGTTTAAAGTGACGGAAGGTCAGACCCTGCAGCTCGACCGCGTGCCCGGCAATGTCGGCGATAAACACACGTTCAGCAGCGTCCTCATGCTCGGCGGAGCCAAGATGGTACTCGGGAAGCCGACCGTCGCTGGCGCCACCGTCACGGCGACCATCATGTCGCAGGGCAAAGGCGAGAAGATCAGAATCTTCAAGTACAAGCGCCGCAAGAACTACAAGCGCACGACCGGCCACCGCCAGCCGATCACGGTCCTCGAAATCAACAAGATCAACGCCTAAGGTAGACCTCAGATGGCACACAAGAAAGCCGGTGGCTCGACCCGCAACGGTCGCGACTCCAACCCGCAAATGCGCGGCATCAAGGTCTACGGCAACCAGACCGTGACCGCTGGCAGCATCCTCGTGCGCCAGGTCGGCAGCACGGTCAAGCAAGGCCAGAACGTCGGCGTCGGGCGTGACTACACGCTCTTTGCGCTGATCGACGGCGTCGTCGAATACGAGACGATCGCCAACAATCGCAAGCGCGTCCGGGTCCTCCCGGCCAGCTGAAGCGACCCGTTTGCATGCCAAGCTTTTAGTCCAGGGCCGCGCATGCGGCCCTGACCGTCCCCGTCGCCTCTCCCCCTTCGGTCGCTCTTCTGCCCGCACGATCTCGAACCTGCACCATCATCCGAGATTCTCATGAAATTTATCGACCAGACGGCGATTCGCGTCCGCGCAGGTAAGGGCGGCGATGGCATCGCGAGCCTCAAGTCCTCCAAGGGCGCGCCCAAGCTCGGCCCCGACGGCGGCGACGGCGGCCGCGGCGGCAGCGTCTTCCTCGAAGGCCGCGAAGGCATGAGCACGCTGAGCAACCTCCGCTACCGCGCGATGTATCACGCCGAAGACGGCCGCCGCGGCGGCAACAACGGCCGGACGGGCCGCAGCGGCGAAGACCTGGTCATCCAGGTGCCCCTCGGCACGATCGCCTTCGATAAGGAAACCAACGAGCGCGTCGCCGAGGTCCTCTTCCACGGCCAGCTCCTCGAAGTCGCCAAGGGCGGCCGCCGCGGCCTCGGCAACATGCACTGGGTCTCGGCCACGCACCAGGTTCCCGAGGAGTTCCGCCCGGGCGCCGACGGCGTCGAGCGCGAGCTCAACCTCGAGCTCAAGCTCCTGGCCGACATCGGCCTCGCCGGCTTCCCGAACGCCGGCAAGTCCACGCTGCTGAGCCGTATGAGCGCCGCCCGCCCCAAGATCGCCGACTACCCGTTCACGACGCTCACGCCCAACCTCGGCGTCGTCGAGGTCGCCCTCCGGGGCAGCGAGTTCGCCTACGGCGCGTTCGTCATCGCCGACGTGCCCGGCCTCATCGAAGGCGCCAGCCTCGGCAAAGGCCTCGGCCACGCCTTCCTGAAGCACCTCGAACGCGCCCGCCTCGTCGCCTACGTGATCGACGGCAACGACGCGGCGCTCGACGCCCGCGCCACCCTCGAAACGCTCAAGAACGAGCTCGCCTCGTTCAGCCCCGAGCTCGCCGGCAAACGCTCGGTCGTCATCGTCAACAAGATCGACCTGCTCGACGACGAGCTGGTCGCGTTCCTCAAGGCGGAGCTCGGCGCCCTCGGCCACGAGATCCTCGCCGTGTCCGCCGTCACCGGCAAGGGCCTGGACGAGCTCAAGTACCGCCTCTTCGCCCTGGTAAAAGAGGAAAAAGACCTCCGCAAAGCCGACGAGGACGAGGTCGAGCGCACCGGCGTCTCGGCGAACGCGACCAAGATCGGCCTCGGCGAGCCCGAGAGCTTCCCGCTGGCCATGCTCAAGCCCTCGTCCTGGCGGACGCCGCAAGCCCCGTCACCCGAAGGTCCTTGAAGCCTGTGCCCGGCGCCGACCCCAATTTCATCGTCTACGGCGGGGCCTTCGACCCGCCGCATGCGGCGCACGTCGACTGCGTCCGCCGGGCGCTGGCGCGGTTTCCCGCCGCCCGCGTCCTCGTCATGCCCGCCGCGGCGCCCGCGGTCGCCGGATCCGTCGCCCCAAAGGCCGCGGTCGCCAGCTTCGAGGACCGGGCCGCGATGACCGCCCTTGCCTTCGCGCCCCTCGGACCCCGCGTCGCGCTCTCGCACCTGGAGGCCGAGCTGCCGGCGCCGAACTACACCGTGAACACCCTGCGCGCGCTCCGCACGCGCTTTCCCGAGGCCCGCCTCGGGCTTCTGCTCGGCGCCGACCAGCTCGCCTCGTTCTCCCGGTGGCGGGACCCCCAGGACATCCTGCGGCTCGCCACCCTCATCGCCGTCGGCCGCGACGGCGCCGACCCGGAGCCGGGCTTCAGCCCCGTCATCACGCTCGAGGGCTGGCCACCGCCCGCCGAGAGCCGTAAGATCCGCACCGCGATCGCCGCCGGCGAGCCCGTCCCCGACGGCTGGCTCACCCCCGGGGTCCGGCAATACATTGAAAAACGGCGCCTCTACGCGCAACACGAGGATACCTGACATGAACGGAATGGACATCGCCAGGGAAGCCGCGGCCGCCGCCGCCGACAAAAAAGCGTCGCGCCCGGTCCTCCTGGACCTGCGCGGCCTCGCCGATTTCTGCGACTTCCAGTTCATCTGCTCGGGCGAGAACGACCGGCAGACGCGCGCCATCGCCGAGGCGATCGAGGAGCGCTGCAAGAAGAACGGCGTCCGCCCCGCCGCCGTCGAGGGCAAGCAGACGGGCAACTGGATCAC
>JAYVWD010000541.1:0-3039 GCA_043786345.1 Pseudomonadota bacterium | reverse complement strand
AGCGTCGCGTCGTCGAGGGCCGCCGCCGGGAAGGCCGGCATGTCGCCGCGTCCCGTGCGCACGACCGCGGCGAAGTCCGCGGGCGAAAGCCGCGCCGTCGTGAGGTGCGGCGCGGCGTCGCGACCATCGCCGTTGGCGCCGTGGCAGCCGGCGCATTGGTCGAGGTACTGGGGCGAGAGCCCCGAGGCCTTGAGGAACGCCGCGAGCGGCGCGGAAACCTCGGGATCATCGACCGTCGCGCCGGCGCAAAAGGACGAGGATCCGGCCGCGGCCGGCGCCGGCGGCTCGGCGTAGGACGCCGGAAGTACGGTCGAAAAGGGGATTTCGGCGGGGGGCGGCGCGCTGCCCGGGTCTTCCGGCGCGGCCGGTCCGGGGCCCGAGGGCGCCGCGCTCACCGGCGCGGGGACGCCCGCGCCGCGTTTGTCTTCCCGTTTTTCCGCATGACAAGCCGCGACGACCGCGACGAGCGCGACGAGCGCGGCCGCGTTCACGGCGCCGCCTGGGTGAGCGCCTCGCCGAACGCGGCGCCCATTTGGTCCGCCGTCGCGGTGCAGAAGTCGGCCTTCGCGCCGGCGAGCGTCGGATAGATCACCGCCGCCGCTTCCTCGATGCCGCAGGCCCCCGCCGGCACGATGGCGAGCACCGTGGTCTTCGCCGCGCCCTGCTCGCCCACGACGAGCTTGAAGGCCGCGGCGTCGAAAGCCTGCGCGTCCCCGTTCGCGACGAACACATAGAGGCGGCGCGCGCCCTTACGGAAAAAGCCCGTCAGCGTCCCGCGCACCGGGTTCAGCGACCAGAGCCAGGTGTGCGTCAGCGACTCGCGGGTGTTGCCGGCCATGCCGAGCAGGTCTTTCCCGCACACTTTCGGCGCGTTTCCCGCGAGGTGCGGGTCCGGAAAGTTGCTGGCGGCCGGGTCGCAGCCGGCGACGGCGGCGGCGAGCAGCGCGTCCTTCGGCGCCAGGTCGAAGTCCACCGCCTTCGCGGCGGGGGCGAAGGCGGCGTCGCCGCGGTCCTTTTTCCCCGCGACCAGGGCGACCTGCGTGTCGGCCCCGTGCTTCGCGGCCTCGGTGAGCATGCGTTGAACGCCGGCCCGGGCCGTGTCGGCGAGGCCCGTTGGCGCGACGTCGAGGGCGAGAAAGATCACCACGTCCAGTCCGGCCCCGGCCGAAGCGGGCGGCTTCGCCGTGGCGTCGCCCGAGCCGGCGGGGACGGGCGGCGTCGTGCCGGGCGGCGTGGTCGTCACCGGTGGCGGCGCCGTCACCGCGGGGACCTGCGGTTGCGCCTGCTGCTGGGGCGTGGGTGAGCACGCCGAGACGAAGAGCGCGGCCAGGACGAGGGGGCATTTCATTGTAAGGCTCCGTGACGGTCTGCCCGGATCATACCGCTGAAGGGGCCGCCGCGTCCTGGTCCAGAATCCAGAGGAGCCGCCCGGCCCGGAGATTGACGCCCTGAATCGGGTATCGCTCGGGATTTGCCGGGTTTTTGAGCACTTCCTGGACGATCGCCGCCTTGGCTTTGCCGCTCACCAGGACGGCGACGAACGCCGCCTCGTTGAGGACGGGGTAGGTGAGGGTGAGGCGCGTGGTCATGAGCTTTTGGATGGGGTTGGCGACCGCTAGCTCCGTTTTGACCGAGAGGGCCGACGACCCCGGAAACAGCGAGGCCGTGTGCCCGTCTTCGCCGAGGCCGAGGAACAGGAGGTCGAAGCGCGGAAACTGGGTGGACCGCAGGCCGAAGGCGCGCCGCAGCTCCTTGGCGTACCGCGCGGCGGCCTCGGCCGGCGGGCGCTCGCCCTCGAACCGGTGGATGTTCTCGGCCGGCACGCCCAAGGGGTCGAGCAGCTTCGTCCTGGCGAGGCCGAAGTTGCTGTCGG
Source organism: Pseudomonadota bacterium (assembly GCA_043786345.1). Taxonomy (GTDB): domain Bacteria; phylum Bdellovibrionota_B; class Oligoflexia; order Oligoflexales; family CAIYRB01; genus JANOTL01. The sequence goes on along the minus strand of JAYVWD010000541.1, from coordinate 1,166 downwards.
CATGCTCGGGCGCGACCGGGCGCTCGTCGCTCCAGAAAAAATGGACCTTGGTCCAGTCGACGTCGGCGGAATACTTCGTCGCGAGCAGCTCGAACATGGCCGCCGGCGTCTTCCCGCCGGACAGCGCGACCATCAACCTGCCGCGCTCGCGCGCCCTTTCGACGAAAAGTTTCGCGGCCGCGTCGCCCGGCTCGGCCTCGACGCGCAGCTCGACGTTGGCAGATTGCTCATAAGTTTGCATTTGGTGTGTTTCCCGTAGCCATCGTTTTGTCGCGGGGCGTGGCCGGCTGGTGCCAGTGCCTCCCGTCCCGCTGCAGCATCTCGTCGGCCGCCGTCGGCCCCCAAGACCCCTGAGCATACGTCGCCAGCGGCGGCGGGGCATCAAGGAAAGGCTGGACGATCCGCCAGCCGAGGTCGATCGTGTCCGCCCGCTGAAACAGGGTCGCGTCGCCGAGGAAGGCGTCGTAAATCAGCGTTTCATAGCCAGTACTGGGTTTGGAGCCGAAATAATCGGCATAAGTGAAGGCCAGCTCCACCGGCGCGAGCCGCATCGTCGGCCCCGGGACCTTGGCGCCCAGGCGCAGGGCGATCCCCTCGTCCGGCTGGATGTTGATCTCGAGCAGGTTCACCAGGGACGCCGTGGGAAAGATCATGTGTGGCGCGCCTTTGAACTCGACCACGATGGACGTCACGCGGCGCCCCATCTTCTTGCCCGTGCGCAGGTAGAAGGGGACGCCGGCCCAGCGCCAGTTGTCGACCGTGAGCCTAAGCGCGGCGAAGGTCTCCATTTGCGAGTCCGGCTTCACGCCCGGCTCCTTGCGGTAGCCCGCGTATTGCCCGCGCACGAACCGGGCGGCCAGCTCGCCCGGGCCCGCGATCTGCACCGAGCTGAGCACTTTGCTCTTTTCGTCCCGCACCGCCTCGGCGCCGACCGACGGCGGCGGTTCCATGGCGAGCATCGCGACGAGCTGCAGCAGGTGGTTCGGGACCATGTCGCGCAAAGCGCCCGTTTCGTCGTAGTAACCGGCGCGCTGCTCGACGCCGAGCTCCTCGGCCACGGTAATCTGGACGTTGTCGATGTAGTGGTTGCGCCAGATCGGTTCGATGATCCCGTTGCCGAAGCGGAAGGCCAGGACGTTCTGGACCGTCTCCTTGCCTAAATAATG
>JAYVWD010000540.1:0-13803 GCA_043786345.1 Pseudomonadota bacterium | reverse complement strand
TTAGTGGAGCGCCGCCTCGACGTTGAGCGCGCCGCCCGTGACCATCTTGCCGCTCAGGGCCGCGAGGGGGGTGACGGTGCGCATCATGCGGTCCTTGATCTGGAGCGCCGTCTCGTTCGGGAACTGGCTGCGGAGGAGGCCCGCGGCGCCGGCGACGTGCGGGGTCGCCATCGACGTGCCGGACCATTCGGCCAGCGGGATGCCGAAGATCATGATGGAGTCTTCGTACATGTTGCCGGGGACCGTGCTCATGATCTTGACGCCGGGGGCCGCGAGGTCGACCGAGGTCTTGCCCCAGTTCGAGAAGCTGCCGAGGGCGTTGTTCACGTCGATCGCGGCGACCGAGATGATGTTGGGGAAGTCGTAGGAGGCCGGGACCATGTACTTCGGGTCGGTATCGTTGTCGTAGCCGACGCCGTTGCGGCCGTTGCCCGCGGCGAAGATCATCAGCACGTCGTGGTCGCCGGCGTTCTTGATCGCGGCCTTGAGCTCAGTGTCGTCTTCGCTGTCCTTCTCGCCGCCCCAGCTGTTGCTGATGACTTTGGCGCCGTTGGCGACGGCGTAGTTGATGGCCAGGACGCCGTCGGCCGTCGTGCCTTCGCCCTTGTCGGTGATGAAGCGGAGGCCCATGACCGTGATGTTCGGGGCGACGCCGCTCGTGCCGAGCGCGTTGTTGCCGACCGCGCCGACGACGCCGGAGCAGTGCGTGCCGTGGCCCGGATTGCCGTCGATGCGCATGTCGGTCATCTTGTCGAACGGCAGCGCGTCCTTGTCGGCGAAGTCCCAGCCGATCACGTCGTCGACGTAGCCGTTGTGGTCGTCATCGATGCCGTTGCCGGGGATTTCCTTGGTGTTGTGCCAAAGATTGCCCTTGAGGTCCTCGTGGTTATAGTCGATGCCGGTGTCGACGACGGCCACGATCACGTTTTTGTTGCCGCGCTGGATGTTCCAGGCCTGCTGCGCCTTGGTGTTGGTGAGGCCCCACTGCGCCGACATCTGCGGGTCCGGGCCGCGGGCCGGGTTGGTGTTGGGCGCCTCGATCGCCGGGTTGTCGACGGCCTTGGCGGCCGGCGGGAGCACATCGACCAGGCGGCGGAGGCGGGCGCGGGCCTTCTCATCGACGTTGAGCGCGGTGTGGTAGATGAAGTTCTTCTGGATGCTCTGCACGAGGCCCGAGCCGTCGCGCGCGGCGCGGTCGCGGAGCGCCGCGGTCAGGTTGCGGGGGGCGCCCAAGCCTTTGAGCTCGGTGGCCGCGATGCCGACTTTGTAGAGGTTTTCGGTGACGTGGGCGACCGAGGCGACCGACACGCCGAGCTCGGCGCTCAGCTCCGCGGCCGTCGGGTTTTCAACCGCCGAGCGGACGAGCCATTCCTGATTGGCGGCCAGCGCGCTGCCCGCGGAGGCGGCGAGCACGGTCGCGAAAAGCGAACGGAACCATACGTTACGCATCGGGTGTCCCTTCCCTGAGGATGATGATGAAACGAGCGAGAGGATTTCCTGAGATCTTAACGAGGGTTGGCCGAGACTCAAAGGAAAAGCAGAAAGTCGGTCCAAAAAATTGCAATAATGGCGGGTTGCGTTATCGTGAGGGGATGTGAGACGGCGTCAGCGTGATCGTCCCAGGAAGGTCCTCGACGGCGCCTTCGGCATGCGGCTTCACGACTGCGGGAAGGAGGCGACGCGGCGGCAGGTACCGGCGGCGCTGAGCCTCGTCGGCGGTTGGCACCGGTTTCTGACGGTCGAGGCCTTCAACGCGGGCTTCCGGGTCGGCGATCTGCCGGTCGCGCACCACGCGCGGCGCTTCGGCACCTCGCGCTACGGGCTCGGGCGCTACGTGCGCTTCGCCCGGGACCTGGCGGTCACTTGTGCGCGCCTTCGCCCGGCCCGGCGGGCCTCAGAGCCGCTTCCCGTCCAGGGCACGCTCGGATCGAGCCCATGACGAGCTCCTCGTCGCCGAGCTGCCGCGTCTCGCGGTAGAGCTCCGGGCAGGCGGTGAAGTGCGGCGCGGCGTTGTCGGCGCGGTCGTAGTAGGCGGCGAGGAACACCGGCACCCGCGGGTCCTCGATGGATCGCAGCTGAAAGCGCGGCGGCGCGAAGAGCGCGAAGAGCGGCAGCGGCGTCGCGAGCACCGTGTGGCGCCCCGGCACGTTGAGGTCGAGCCAGGCGGCGAGCGGCTTGGCGGACAGGCCCCAGTAGTCGACCTCCCAGTGGCGCTGGATTTTCCCGAGGCGCACCAGCTCGTTGTAATAGGCGTACTCGTAGGGATGCAGGCGGACCATGTCGCGGGCGACGAAGCCCAAGGGCAGGAGCGCCAGCGCGGCGAGGATCGTCGTCCGCGCCTGGAGGCGGAGCAGCGCGTAGCCGGCGAAGAAGGCCAACGGCGGCAGCATGAAGAGAAAGTGGCGGTCGGCGTCGTAGAGGAGGCTGCCGCTGACGACGGCGAAAAGCGGCAAAATCAGCAGCTGCGCGAGGAGCATCAGGCCGACGCCGCGCAGTTCGGGCCCGTGCGCGCGGAGGTTGCGGAGGAAGAGGCCGATGCCCGCGGCGCCGAACGCGAGGTGGAAGAGGGGGGTTTTCGCGGCGAACAGGACGGGCAGGTAGAGGTGCCGGAGGTCGTCCCGCGCGTAGCAGGAGCCCGCGACGAGGCGGCAGAGGTTGAAGGTCGCGCCCTGGTTGAAAAACACGATCGTGTCGCGGAGCCAGCCGAGGGGGTCGCGCTGCGCCGCCGGATAGATGAGGACTAAGGCGGCGCCGGTCAGGACGAGGACCGCGGCGGCGGGGACCGGGCGCCGCTTGAGCGGGATCCAGGCGGCGAGCAGCGCCAGCCCGCCGATCCGGACGCTGGCGACGAGGGTCGTCAAGGCCGCGGCGCGGACGCTGCCCCCGCGCCGCGGGAGGCGGAGCCCGAGCGCGACGCTGGCCCAAGTGTAGACCGCGGCGAAGGGCGCGTCCTTCGGGTTGAAGAAGGCGTGCGCGAAGAAGGACGGCATCGTCGCGAGCAGCAGCAGGCTCAAAAGCAGCCCGCGGCGGCAGCCGAGCCCGACGCGGAAGGCCTTGGCCAGCGCAAGGTAGGCGGTGAGGGAGAGGGCGAAGCCGACGGCGTGCTTGACCTCGTAGGCCTGCACGTTCGCCACGTAGGGCGGCGCCGAAAACCACTCGATGAAGGGCAGCGCCAGGAGGTTGAAGAGCGGGCCGTAGCGCATCCACTCGCCGTCGACGGTGAGCGGCACGCCGCGGGCGACGGCCCGCCAGCTGTCGACGTAGACCTGGGCGCGCTCCATGTGCAGCGGCTCGTCCCAGGTGATCCCGTAGTCCCGCACCAGCCAGGCGCCGAGCAGGGCGAAGGCCGCGAGGGCAAAAAAATCGAGGCGGGATGAACGCTCTTTCATCCCGCCATACTATGCCCTTAGGACTTTAGAGCGCGAGGCCGACGTGCAGCTTGCAGGCGGCGCCAAGGTCGAGGCGCTCGGCCAGCTCGGGCGTGGCGGCGGGCTTGACGAAGATTCCGGCGTAATCGACGGCGATCGCCGGCTCTTTGCTCAGGTCCGCAGACTTTTCCCAGACCGGGGTGAGGGTAACGGTGTAGCCGTCCTTCGAGATCTCGACGTTGACGGTCTCGGAGGAGTCGTTGCCGGCGGTGGCGTCGCGGAGCTTGGCCGTGGCGGCGCCGCTCAAGGTGGCGGTGATGCCGTCGGCGGTGCCCAGGACGAGCGCGACGGGGCGGTTCAGGATGCAGACCTTGCGGCCTTCGGCGTTCGGCTCCCGCGATTCGGAGATGACGGCGAGCTTGGGCGCGGTGTTGTCGAGGTTCACGTCGACCGTGTACGGGTCATGGGCGGCTTTGCCGGCCAGCAGGCCGATCGTGACGGCGCCGGCGACGCGGGTCGCGGTGTCGAGCGCGCCGGCGGCGGGCAGGACGGTGTAGTCGTAGGAGCCGCCGAGCGCGAGCTTGTCGGCCGTGAAGGTGGCGTTGCCCGCGTCGTCCGTGACGGCGCTCAGGGTGAGGAGCGCGCCGTTGCTCGGGGCGAGGAAGTCGCCGCCGTCCAGGAAGTTCTGGTTGGCCGGGGTGAGCTGGACCGTCGCGCCTTTGACCGGCCGGGCGGCGTAGAGGACGTGGACGGTGAGGTCCTGGGTCTGCTGGCCTACGGGATAGAGGCGGATGTTGTAGATCCGGGTGGGGGTCGGCTTCTGCAGGTCGGCGTCGGCCTGGGGCGTCAGCTGCGCCACGGTGGAGGGAACCTTGATCTTGGCGCCGAAGGCCTGGTAGCCGTCGACCAGGGCGTAGAGCGGGAACTCGTCCTCGACGGGCACGCCGCAGAGCGAATATTCGCCTTTCATGGCGGCGTTTTGCGCGAAGGCGGCGGCGAGGTTGGTGCCGGCGAGGAGCTTGTCGCGGACGCGGACGAGGAGGCCTTTGCCGTCGACGGCGCTGGCGGCGGGCAGGTCGATGCGCTCGCCGGTGAGGCCGTTCAGGACGACGCCCTGGATGCAGCCGGTGGCGGAGGCCGGGAGGGCGATGTGGGAGTCCTTACCGACTTCCAGGACGTCTTTATTGGCGGCTCCGTCGCGGCCGCAGCCGGCGGCGAGGGTCAACGCGGTCGCGGCGAGGAGCGCGAGGTTCGTCGGGTTCATCATGCCGGTTATTCTCCTGAGAGGGTGGCGCGGTGTGTTCAGAGCCCGGCTTTTAACGAAGCAGGCCCCTGTAGTCCAATGGCTACAGATCCCGCCCCCCATTCCCTGTTCACAACCGGTGAACGGCGGGACGGGAAAATAATGGTTTATCGAATTGATCCGGACGGATATAGTCGATGGTCCCTTTTATCCGGGGTTCCATGCCGGCTTCTCTTCCCGAGCTTCTGACGCGCGGCCCCGTGCCGCTCGCCGCTGACAACTTCACGCCGCTCGCGCGCACGCCGTGGGCGGGGGAGGAATTGGGGCGCCGCGTGAAGCAGCGCGTCCCGGGCGCGGCCGGGGCGCGCATCGGCGAGGCCTGGGAGTTTTCCTGCGACCCGGCGTTCCCGTCGCGGGTGCTGGAGACCGGCGAGACGCTCCTTTCCTTGATGGAGCGCTACCCCGACGCGATCCTGTCGCCGGCCCAGCCGCGCGGCTGCGAGATCCTGGTGAAGCTGCTCGACGCGGGGGAGCCGCTGTCGCTCCAGGTTCATCCGCGCGACGACGACCCGGCCCTCGCGGCGGGCGAGTGCGGCAAGCCCGAGTCCTGGCTCGTGCTGGCGGCGGCGCCGGGGGCCGGGATCTACCTCGGCTTCTCGCGCGCGGTGTCGAAGGACGAGCTGCGCACGGCGCTCGAGGCCGGCGACGCCGCGCGGCCGCTGCTCCATTTCGAGCCGGTCGAGCCGGGCGACTACTTCGAGATCGAGCCGGGGGTGCCGCACGCCATCGGGCCGGGCGTCACGCTGCTCGAGCCGCAGCGCGTCATCCCGGGCAAGGCCGGCAAGACCTTCCGCATGTGGGACTGGGGCCGGCTCGAAGGCGGCAAGGCGCGGCCGCTGCACGTCGAGGAGGGCCTGCGGATCATCGACCCCGAGCGCCAGGTCGGCGCCGCGTTCGCTGCGAGCCTGCGGCGGCGGCCGCAGCTCCTGGCCGAAAAAAACGGCGTCGTCGTCACCGGCTTCGCCGGGAACGGGCACTACCGGACCCTGATCGTGCGCGCCGAGGCGGCCGCCGCGTTCCAATGGTCCATCCACGACGGTTACGGCGCCCTCATCATGCTCGCCGGCACGCTCGAAACCCAGGGGATCGTCCTCGGCGCCGGCCAGCCCGCGCTCCTGCCCTGGGCCGCGATGCCGCTCTCGAGCCGCGTCGCCGCCCACACCGCCTTCGCCATCGTCATCCCGCGCGGGGCCTCCCTCGCGCTCGACCTCTAAAGCCGAAAGCAGCCCAACGTCATGACATCCCCAGAGCTCCAGCGGGAAATCGGCAAGCGCCGCACGTTCGCCATCATCTCGCACCCGGACGCCGGCAAGACGACGCTGACGGAAAAGCTCCTGCTTTACGGCGGAGCGATCCAGATGGCCGGCTCGGTCAAGGCGAAGCGCAGCAAGAAGTTCGCGACCTCGGACTGGATGGAGATCGAAAAGCAGCGCGGGATCTCGGTGACGAGCTCCGTGATGAAGTTCCCGTACGAAGGGCACGAGATCAACCTCATCGACACGCCCGGTCACCAGGACTTCTCGGAGGACACCTACCGGACGCTGACGGCGGTCGACAGCGCCCTCATGCTGATCGACGCGGCGAACGGCGTCGAGTCGCAGACCAAAAAGCTCTACGAGGTCTGCGCGCTGCGGAAGACGCCCGTCCTGGCCTTCGTCAACAAGATGGACCGCGAGGGCCGGGACCCGTTCGACCTGATGGACGAGATCGAGAAGGTCCTCGGGATCCATTGCTTCCCCATCACCTGGCCGATCGGGATGGGGCCCTCGTTCCGCGGCGTGTACCACCGGATCTCGAACCAGCTGCTGATCTTCGAGAAGAATGCCGACCGCGCCCGCCCCGTCGCGTTGCGGGGCCTGTCCGTCGAGAGCCCCGAGGTCGAAGACGAACTCGGGCCCGAGCTCGCGAAGTCGCTGCGCGAGGAGATCGAGCTGCTGACCGGCGCCGGCGAGACCTTCGATCGGCAGGCCTACCTGGACGGCAAGCTGGCGCCGCTCTTCTTCGGGAGCGCGATCAACAACTTCGGCGTGCAGACGCTGCTCGACGCCCTGATCACGATCGCGCCCCAGCCGATGCCGCGCGAGACGCAGGAGCGCGTCGTCGAGCCGCTCGAGGACCGGTTCACCGCCTTCATCTTCAAGATCCAGGCGAACATGGACCCCTCGCACCGGGACCGCGTCGCCTTCATGCGCATCTGCTCGGGCAAATTCGAGCGCAACATGAAGGCCTTCCACGTGCGCCTCGGCCGCGAGCTGCGGCTCGGCCGCCCGACGCAGTTCATGGCCCAGGACCGCTCGCTCGTCGACGAAGCCTACGCCGGCGACATCGTCGGCATCCACGACCCCGGCGTCTTCAAGATCGGCGACAGCCTGAGCGAGGGCGAATCCCTGCACTACACCGGGATCCCCGTGTTCGCGCCCGAGCATTTCGCGCGCGTCCAGCTCGTCGACCCCCTCAAGTCGAAGCAGCTCGCCAAGGGGCTCGATCAGCTTTCCGAGGAAGGTGCGGTGCAGGTCTTCCGCCCGATCAACTCCTCGGATCAATACCTGGGCGTCGTCGGCCCGCTGCAGTTCGAGGTCGTGAACTACCGGATCCTCGCCGAGTACGGCGTGCAGGCCCGGATGCACCCGCTCAATTACTCCGTGGCGCGGTGGATCACGTCGGAGAAGAAGGACGTCCTGGACGCGTTCATCCGCGCCAACTCGCAGGCCATCTGTCTGGATCAGCACGGGCACCCGTGCATGCTGATCGACGAGCCGTGGCGGCTGCGGTTGTTCGAGGAGCGCAACAAGGAGGTCACCTTCTCGGGGACGTCGGAGGGGCCGGGGATCAAGCGCTGAATTTTTCCTGGCACGCCCCGTGCAAACGGAGACACCGGCTACCCAGTGTTTCCCCGCTCTCGCTGAGTGCGTTTGCTGTCGTTGACCAGGAGTTTCCCCATGTTTCTGCCGAATAGGGCCGCCCTTCTCCTCGCGCTGGGCTTGTCCGGTGCCTGCAGCGCTCCGAAACAACAGGCCAAACCTGAAGCTTACGTCGAGAACGGCGTGGTTTGGGCGTTTGGGACCATCCAGCTCACGGGCCTCGATGCACCCGGCGTCGTGATGCTCAAACGCGATACGGCTGTCCAAACCGTCGACACCAAGTACGGCCTCTACGGCGCGTACAAAGCGGTCGCGAACGCGGCGGTGACGGGCGTGCGCGACCTGGTTTACGGCGACCTGCACCCGGGCCGGGAGCGGATGCTTGCCTACTCCTATCAACTCGACGCCGCGCCCCGTGGCGACATGACGGACGCGGTCGACGTGTTCGCGCTGCTCAAGCATGCCGGACGGTCGTACTTTCAGCGCGAGCGGGTGTACCTCGGTACGGCCCAGTTCGGGAAGAACGAGCTGCTCGCGCAGCTGACGCTGGCCGACGGCCTGAAGATGAGTTTGATCGCGGACGGCACCTTCTCCGGCCAATGGGCCCTCCACTATCCCGACGCGCCGCAATATGTCAGCACGCCCTGGCAGGGCATGTGCTCCCGCAACGTGGCGCAGCTACCCGGCCAGAACCCGAACCAGACGGTCGGCCAGACGATCGGCTGCAAGCCCCTCCCGGCGCAGCAGGACCTGTGCGAAGGCGACCCGACCAAGGACGGTTGCCGCCCGGCCGCGCCGGTCCAGCAGGCGCCCGTCCAGGCCGTCCCCGGCCTCGAGGTGCTCTCCGAGAAAGACGGCGTCTACGCGATGCCGAAGGACGCCCTGGAAGCGAAGCTCACCTTTGTGTCGCAGGCGATCACGGCCGGCAGCGCGGCGGAGAACGCCCAGATCTGCGCCCAGAAATTCCTGGCGGTCGGCCGGACGATCGGCCGCGAGGTGAACGCGGCCTGCGTCCTCAAGCCGGCCCCGGCCTCGCCGCAGGACGGCAAGCTCACCTGTGCCGTCACGGTTTCCTTCAATAACGCCCAGACTTATATGGAAAAGGTGTGCGACGTGACCGGGGCCTTCCGCGGCACGGCCACGGATCAGCAGACGGTCCAGGTCCTCAAGCGCTGAGCGCTTTGCGCGGCCGTCTTCGGGTGTTGCAGGTTCCACTCCGAGTGGTAGATTAGGCCCCTTGGGTTCCCCGCTAGGGGGCCCCGGAACCTTCTGAGAGGAACTGAAAGACATGGTGCCGTTCCGCGCATTCGACCGAGAAAAACGTGAGATGTGGATCGTCCTGAATTACCACCCGAGCGCGGCGCCCGGCGACCAGGGCTCGTACCTCGCCGCCCTGGAAGACGCCGACGAGCGCGACTGGGAGATGCGCATGTTCGGCGCGACGGAGCTCGCCAAGTTCCGCCTCGTCGACTTCCTGGAAGGCGACGACGCCCAGGACGACTAACTGCCAAGCCCGGCCAACGGACCCAAGACCAAAAAAAGCGGAGCCTCGAGGCTCCGCTTTTTTTCACCGCGCCTCGGGGGCGCGCCACCAGTTCAGCGAACGGCGTCTTTCAGCTCTTTGCCCGGACGGAAGACGGGAACCTTGCGCGCGGGGATGGAGATCTCCTCGCCCGTTTGCGGATTGCGACCGACGCGGGCTTTGCGGTTGCTGACCGCGAAGGTGCCGAAGCCGACCAGCTTCACGCCGTCTTTCTTCTTGATGTTCTTGCTGACGACATCGATGAGCGCGTCGAGGGTGCGTTCGGTGTCGGCCTTGGTCTGCTGCGTGACTTTCGCGATGGATTCGACGAGTTCAGCCTTGTTCATATTTCCTGAATCCTCCAAGCATGACGAACGATGACGTACGTTTATCGGGAAAAGAAAAAACCTCTAAGATTCGATTTCTAAAGGTTTACAGCGATCCCATTGGAAGTCAAGTATCTTTCAATCCCTTGGGCCTGAATGAGTTGCGAGGAAGGGGTAAGTGATGGCCGCCCGCGCATGATTGCGGCACAATGCTTTCAGGGTTTTCGTCCGCGAGCGAAAAAATAAAATGTACTTGCCAACGCCGCCGTCCTCCGTTCTTCGTCGTATCGCCGCAAACGCTAGGGGCGCAACGCTTCTCGCGGTTCTGTTCGGCGCGGCCTTAGGCCTCGCCGAGGCGCCGCTCGGCGACCGGCTGGTGATCGCCGTCAACAACGTTCCCTACACGCAGCGCCAGGTCGAGGGCTACATCCTGATCAAGGAGAGCCTGCGCAAGACGAGCGACGGCGCCGCGCGCATCATCGACGACCGCAGCTGGCCGCAGGCGCTCGCCGTTTTCGGCGAGGACATGATCGTGTTGCAGGAGGCCGAGCGCCTCGGCAGCAATCAGAACGAAGGCGTGCTCGTGGAGAAATTCCGCGAGGTGGTCAAGCAGAAGGTCAAGGCCGGGCGCGCGCTCGAAGGCGCGCTCACGCGGCTCGGGCTCGACGAGTCGGGCCTGACGCGCACGCTCGAGTCGGTGCTGCGCATCGCCGCCTTGCGCAAAGCGAAGGACCGGGGCGGCGAAGGCGCCGACACCGACGCGAAGGCCACCAAACGCGGCAAGTGGCTGGTCGAGCTCGTGGACCGTGCGGTCGTGCGCATCTACCGGAACGCCGACAAGTACCTCCTCATCGAGCCGACGGCGGGCGGAAAAGGTGGCTGAGGTCTTCCGCCTCCGCCGGACGCCGGAGCAGATCGCCGAGCTTTCCGCCCTCTGCGAGCAGTGGGGGCCGCCGGCGCTGGGAAACGAGCGTTTTTGGGCCTTCGACGACGTCCTGGCGGCGCTGTCGCGGCCGGGGAGCTTAGCCCTGTTCGCCGCCGAGCGCGAGGACGCGCCCTGGGCCGGCGCGGCGTTGGTGGACGTCGGGTCTGAAGCCGCGGACCTCATGTACATCTATGTGAAGGCGCCCTTCCGCAAGACCGGCGTCGCGCGCGCGCTCTTCGCGGGGATCCTCGCGAACCTCGCCGAAGACAGCTCCGCGTCCGGGCTTTTCCTCGAGGTGCGGACCAGCAACCTCCGCGCCCAAAAACTTTACGAAGGCTTCGGCATGCAGCGCATCGGCGCCCGCCGCCGGTATTACGCCGACGGCGAGGACGCGCTCGTCTACCGGCTCGAGATCCCCCGATGACGCGGCTTCCCGCCGCGATCACCGATCTGGTGTGGTTGCAGACGAGCTTCATCGGCGACGTCATCCTGTCCACCGGCGCGTTCGCGCTCGCGCAGGCGGAGTTTCCGCGGGCGCGGCACCATCTGATCACGACGGCCATCGGCGCCAAGGCCCTCGAAGGGACGCCGGGGTTCGCGAGCCTGATCGTCTTCGACAAGCAGGGAGCCGGCGCGCTTTCGGCGTTCGCGGCGGTCAAGGCGCAGCTTCATGCGCGCCTCGCGACGCGCGCGGGCGCGGTCCTGCTGCAGCCGCACCGGAGCCACCGGTCCGGTTTTTTGGCGCGCTATCTCGGCCTGGCGGCGGTCAACTACGCGGAATCGGCGTGGGGCGGCTATGCCGCGGCGCGGATCCCGCGCGTCGCCGTTTTCAATGAGGCGGCGCGCGTCGCCCTCTTGCTCGAGCCCCTCGGCGTGCGGCGCGAGGCGATCGCCGCCGCGGTGCCGCGGCTGAGTCCGCTCGCGCTCGCCGACAATCCCGCGCTCGCCCGCGCCCTCGCCGGTCCGGGCCGGCTTTTGGGCCTGGCGCCCGGCAGCGTGTGGGGCACCAAGCGCTGGCTGCCCGAAGGGTTCCGCGCCGTGGCGCGCGGGCTGCTCGAAGGCGACGCGGCCGCCCGCGTCGTGTTCCTCGGGAGCCAGGCGGAGTCGCCGCTCGTGCGCGAGATCATCGACCCGCTGAGCCCGGGCGAGCAGGCGCGCATCGTCGACCTCGCCGGGAAAACGAGCCTCGCCGACCTGCGCCGGGTCGTCCCGCTCCTGAGCCTGGTCCTCTCCAACGACAGCTCGCCGCTGCATTACGCCGCCGCGTTCGACGTGCCGACGGTCGCCGTCTTCGGCGCGACCATCCCGGAAATGGGCTTCGGCCCGCTCGCGACGCGGCGCCGCGTGGTCGGCGTGACCCTGGACTGCCGCCCTTGCAGCGACCACGGCCCCGCGCACTGCCCGCTCGGCCACTTCCGTTGCATGCGCGACCTGCCGGCCGCGGCCGTCCTCAAAGCGTGTCGGGAACTCCTCGGATGACCCGCGCGCCGGCCCCTATGGGGCTGCTGGGTGACCGAGGCCAACGCCTCGTCCTTCTCGGGCTCCTGCACCCTCAACCTCAACATCAGGATGTCGACGCCGACCGGCGTCGAAGCGGACGGTTGCCGCCTCGACTCGGTCGAGGTCGCGGAAATCGCCTCCGGCGACGCGGCGTGCGTCGCGCGCTTCCACGCAGCCACGGGCCTGTGACGCCGCTCAAACCGCGGCGGAACCGCCGCGGGTGAAGAGCAGCCCGACCGCGGCGCCGACCGCGTCGGCGGCGAAGTCGAAGGCTTCCGTGTCGCGCCCGACCCAGCGCTGCGTGATCTCGTCGGCGCAGGCATAGACGAGCAGCGCCGCGTAGATGCGCGCGTAGGCGGCGCCGTCGACCCGTCTCCCCTGCGCGGACCGGAAGCCGCGGAATGCCAGCGCCAGCAGCGCGTACATCGAGAAGTGCACGACCTTGTCGATCAGCGGGAAATTGGGCCCGGCGTGCGGTCCGAGGTCCGCGTGCGTCATCGCGAAGCAGATGAGCCACCAGATCGGGAGCGCGAGGCGGAGCAGGTACGGGCGCATCGAAGCCTCGGCAGCATCGGGAGGAGCACGGGAGCGGGCCGGTGGCCGCGACGCCCTTGAATTCGTTCGAGCAACATAAACCATTGGAATGATTTTGGCCTGAATTTCCGGGGCCGGCACCGATAACTTGCGATGAGCGCCCTTTTCCCGGCCGACTCGCTGGAGCACCGCGGCGGCGCGGCCCCGACCGGCGGAATCGCGACCCTGCCGCCCGTCCGCAAACAGGCGACCTTCTTCTCGCCCGCGACCGGGACGCAGAAAACGGGCGGCGACTCGTTTTCCTGGGCCGTCCGGAGCGTCATCAAGGACGGCAGCACGACGAAGCCCGACAGGACCAGCGGCGAATTTCTGGTCGCGACGGCGGCGAAGGTCGCGACGCAGGCGACCGGGGACTTTCACGGCTTCGGCGCGGACGACTTGGTGATGAAGCCGCAAAAGGCGATTTTTCGGGCCTTGCCCGATGACGGGATCCTTAAGGATTACCTGTTCAAGGCCGGCGCGCCCGCCGCGGGGCCCTGAGCGGTACCGCATGGCCGGCCGTTGAGGTAAGGTGGCTCTCAGGCTCCAAGGAGAGGGTTTGCCCATGGTCGACAGTGACGAGCGCATCCGCGCACTCAAAGAAGATGCCTCGAAGGTGCTGGACGAGCTCGGGGAGCTGACGCGGCGCCTCGGCCAGGTGGGCAAGGCCAAGGCCGGCGAGCTCGGCAGCGAGACGGTCGCCGACCTGGCGCGCCAGCTCGAGTCGCTCCGGACCCGCGTGACGAGTCTGACGGGCGAGGGCAAGGCGACGCTCGCCGAGCTCGACCGCAGCGTCCGTGCCAACCCCTACGTGTACATCATGTGCGCGCTGGGGTTAGGGATGCTGTTGGGAAAGTCACGACGGCCGTAGGCGTATTCACCGCGATCGGTGAGCTTACGGGCGTTGGACGGGAGGCGGCGGAGCGGGTCTCGGCGGCGGCGGAACGGGTCTCGGTGACGACGGGAAAAGCCCGGAGTTACGCGATTCTGGGCGGGCTCGCCGCCGCGGTGCTCGCGGCGTTCATGATCGCCGGGGTGTTTCTCGCCTTGGGCGGCCTGGCGAGCGCCCTTTCGGGCGTCATGGGGCCGTCGGCCGCGCAACTCGTCGTTGGCGGCGCCGTGGTCCTGGTCTTTGGGGGCGGCATGGGGTACGCGGCGTGGAAGTACTGGCCGCGCCGGTAGTCACTGCGTCCCGAACATCCGGTCGCCGGCGTCGCCTAGGCCGGGGATGATGTATTTCTTGTCGTTGAGCCGCTCGTCCACCGCCGCCGTGAAGATCGGGACGTCGGGATGGTGCTCGTGCACGAACTCGAGCCCTTCCGGGGCGGCGAGCAGGCAGACGAACTTGAGCGACTTCGGCTTCTTTTCCATGATCCGGTCGAGCGCCGCGACGGCCGAGTGCCCGGTCGCGAGCATCGGGTCGAC
>JAYVWD010000539.1:0-8886 GCA_043786345.1 Pseudomonadota bacterium | reverse complement strand
GGATCGGTACCGGCGCGCGGATCGGGGCCGGGTCGGTACTCGAGAACGCGGTCGTCAAGGACGGGGCCGTCGTGCCGCCCCTCAGCGCGCTCATCGCGGCCAAATGAACGAATGACGGTCCCTCGCGGGGGCTGGGGAGCTCTGAGACTATGTGCGGAATCGTCGGCTACATCGGCAAGAAGGCCTGCATCGGCCTGATCTACGACGGCCTGGCCCGCCTCGAGTACCGCGGCTACGACTCGGCCGGCATCGCCGTCCTCGAGGGCAACGAGATCGCGATCGTGAAGGCCGAGGGCAAGCTCGCCCAGCTCAAGCCGAAATTGGCACAGCTCCCGCAGGACGCGACGCGCGGCATCGGCCATACGCGCTGGGCCACGCACGGCATCCCCAACACCACCAACGCCCACCCGCACGTCGTCGGCAACGTCGCGCTCGTGCACAACGGCATCATCGAGAACTACGGCGAGCTCAAAGAGGACCTCCAGAAGCAGGGCGTCAAGTTCGAGTCGCAAACGGACACCGAGGTCGTCGTCCAGCTCCTCGTCAAGGAGCTCGAGCGCCACGCCACGCCGCTGGCCGCGATCAACGCGCTGACGACGCGCCTGCGCGGCGCCTTCTCGCTCGGGATCATGTTCGGCATGGACCCCGACGCCCTCTACCTCGTCAAGCTCGGCTCGCCGCTCGTCATCGGCCAGGGCCGGGGCGAGATGTTCTTCGCGAGCGACGCGATGGCCCTCGTCGCGCACACGGGCCGCGCCCATTTCCTCAACGACAAGGAGATCGCGCGCATCACCGAGACGACCGCCGACATCTGGACGTTCGCCGGCGCCCGCGTCGACAACCGCTTCGTCGAGCTCGACATCTCGAGCGCCAGCGTCGAGAAGCAGGGCTTCCGCCATTTCATGCTGAAAGAGATCCACGAGCAGCCGCGCGTGCTCGCCTCGATGCTCAAGCGCCTGGTCGATTTCGACAAAAAATCCTTGAATTTCAAAGACCTCGGGCTCGACGGCCTGGACCTCGCCACGGTGACGAGCATCTCGATGGTGGCCTGCGGCACGGCGCATTACTCGTGCCTTCTCGGCAAGTACTTCATCGAGCAGATCTCCGGCATCCCGGTCAACATCGAGCTCGCGAGCGAGTTCCGCTACCGCGACCCGCACTTAGACAAGGGCTCGCTCGTGATCGCCGTCTCGCAGTCGGGCGAGACCGCCGACACCCTCGCCTGCATCAAGCACGCGATCGAGCGCGGCTGCCAGACGCTCGCGATCTGCAACGTCAAGATGTCGTCGATCCCGCGCGAGTGCAAGTCGACCCTCTATATGGAAGCGGGCCCGGAGATCGGCGTCGCCTCGACCAAGGCGTTTACGGCGATGCTGCTCGCCCAGTACCTGTTCGGCCTCGGGCTCGGCCTCAAACGCGGCCGCGTCGACGCGCGCCGCCTCGCCGCGGCGTTCGACGACCTGCGGGTGCTGCCGTCCCTCATGGACCACGTCGTCGACAGCAAGGAGCCGATCGAGCAGCTCGTCGGCAAGTACTATGAGGCCGGCAACTTCATCTTCATGGGGCGCGGCACCAGCTTCGCGATCGCCCTCGAAGGCGCCCTCAAGCTCAAGGAAATCTCGTACATCCACGCCGAGGGGTACGCCGGCGGCGAGCTCAAGCACGGTCCCATCGCCCTCATCGACCGCCACATGCCGGTCGTCGCGATCGCGCCGCTCGACCACTGGTACGAGAAGATGGTGTCGAACATCGAGGAGGTGAAGGCGCGTGAGGGCCGGATCATTGCCGTCGGCGCGCCGGGCGACACCCGCCTGCGCGCGATCTCCGAGGACTTTATCCCGTGCGCCCAGGTGGACGACCCGGCCCTGCAGGCGATCCTGAGCGTCGTGCCGCTGCAGCTGCTCGCCTACTATGTCGCCGTCAAACGCGGGACCGACGTCGATCAGCCGCGCAACCTGGCGAAGTCGGTGACGGTCGAGTAAGCGCTTCTGGTTGATTTCACACGGCTCGCAGGCGATAGTCCACCGATGAGCGAAGCCGTTCCCGCCCCCGATCTCCTCTCCGGCCTGAACGACGTCCAACGTCGCGCCGCGACGCATTTGTCCGGGCCGCTCGTCGTCTTCGCGGGCGCGGGCTCGGGTAAGACCCGCATCATCACCCACCGCATCGCCTGGCTCATCGAGCAGGGCGTCAAGCCCTGGGAGATCCTCGCCGTCACCTTCACCAACAAGGCGGCGCAGGAGATGCGCCATCGGATCCAGACCCTGACGCCGCTGGCGGCGCGGGCGCTGATCGCGACCTTCCACTCGGCCTGCGCGCGCTGGCTGCGGGAGTTCGCGCCGGAGCTCGGGTTCACCTCCGACTTCACCATCTACGACGACTCCGACACCCTGAGCGCCTTAAAGACCGTCCTCGCCGAGCTCAACGTCCGCTTAGACGACAAGACCTCGGTCCAGGAATACAAAAGCGCGATCGCCAAGATCAAGACGATGGCGATGCTGCCGGGCGACGAGCGGCTCTCGAGGGAGTACGCAGGCCTGTTGCCGCCGTCCGGCGTCGAGGTCTACAAGCGCTACCAGGAGTACCTGGCCGCCTGCAACGCCATGGACTTCGCCGACCTGATCATGAATACGCTGCTGCTCCTGCGGCGCAACGTCATGGTCCGCAACATCCTCCAGACCCGCTACAAGTACATCCTGGTCGACGAGTATCAGGACACCAACCGGACGCAGTTCGAGCTGATCGCGCGCCTGGCCGAGGCCCACCGCAACCTCTTCGTGGTCGGCGACGACGACCAGTCGATCTACTCGTGGCGCGGCGCCGTGCCGTCCAACATCATCGACTTCGACAAGGTCTATCCCGACGCCGTGAAAGTCACCCTCGAGCAGAACTACCGCTGCTCCGGCCACATCGTCACCGCCGCCAACGCGATGATCAGCAACAACATCCACCGCGTCCTGAAGACCCTCTTCACCACCAACGCCAACGGCGACAAGATCACCTACCGCCTCGAGCCCGACAACGACATCGAGGCCTGGTGGATCGTCGACGCCATCAAGCGCGACGCCTCGGACTTCGCCCTGCGCGACATGGCGATCTTTTACCGGACCAACAGCCAGTCGCGCCTGCTCGAGGACGCGCTCAGGCGCGAAAATATCCCCTATCAGATCTACGGGACGGTGCGGTTCTACGACCGGGTCGAGATCAAGGATCTTTTGGCGTACTTCCGCGTCGTCGTGAACCCCAAGGACGACGTGAGCCTGAAGCGCGTCCTCAACACCCCGGGCCGCGGCATCGGCGACAAGGCCGAGGCGACGATCGAGGCCGAGGCCGCCCGGCGCGGCATCCCGATGGTGACGGCGATCGAGCTCATGGTCGCCGAAAACTACCCGAAGCTCGGCGCGAAGCTCAAAGTCTTCCTGACGATCGTCGAGGAGCTCCGCGCCAAGCTGGTCCCCGGCCCCCTCGAAATGGCGCTGGAATCCGTCCTGTCCGCCGTCGGCTACCTCGACTACGTCCGGAAAAAATACCCGGAGCAGGCCGAAGACAAGATCGAGAACATCCACGAGCTGGGCGCCGCCCTCGCCGACTTCGCCGGGGCCTTCCCCGCGGCGACGATCGCCGAATGGCTGCAGTCCGTGACGCTGAGCACCACGGAAAGCGAGAACAACGGCGGCGTCTCGCTCATGACCCTCCACATGGCGAAGGGCCTCGAGTTCAGCCGCGTCTTCATCGTCGGCGTCGAGGAAAACCTCCTCCCCCACCGCAACGCCCTCGAGGACCCGGAGCTGATCGAGGAGGAGCGCCGGCTCTTCTACGTCGGCATGACCCGCGCCAAGGTGAAGCTCTCGCTGACCGGCGCCTACCGCCGCCGGACGTTCCAGTCGTGGGCCGCGAACCGGCCGTCGCGCTTCATCAACGAGCTGCCGCTCGCGACCTTCCAGCCGGCGTCCGACGTCGAAAGCGGTTTTTTGCAGACCAAGGTCTCCGCGAGCGGTCAGATCCGCTACGAATACGAGGCCCACGTCGAGCCGCCGGCCGAGGTGCTGGTCGGGCAGACGGTCAGCCACCCGACCTACGGCCAGGGCAAGGTCGAGCAGCTGCTCGACGAGTTCGGGATGCTCAAAGTCGTCGTGCGCTTCGACGAGTTCGGCGTCCGCAAGGTCGCCGGGCACCACCTCACGGCTTGATCAGACCTCGTGCAGGGACGACGGAACTTCGCACCACGCGCCGCGACGGAGCCGGCCCGCGGCGAGGGCGACGGCCGCGAGCACGAGGGCGTCATTGCCGAAGAAGTTCGGGCGCAGGAGGTTGCGCATGTTCCAGCGGGGATCCTCAGAAGGCCCAGCCGACCCCGAAGTCGAAGCCCGTCGACAGCTGCGTCTTGGGCTGCTGCCCTTCCTTCGTGACGTCGTCAACCGCCTGCGACGAGGGGGTGACGGCCGTGGAAACCGCCGAGATCGAGCGGTTTCGGAGGTTGTTGGCCGAAAGCTGCGCCCCGACCCGCATCAGGAACCCGGAGTTCCACAGCCAACGGTAGCCGGCTTCGATGCCGGTCGTGAACAGGACGGTCTTGTCTATCAAGGTCTCGCCGTCGTGCAGCCACTCGATGCGGCTATTGCCGGCGCCGACGCCGGCGCCCGCGTACCAGCTGTCGCTGCTGACCTGGCCGTAATACCGGAGCCCGCCGTGCGCGGCGCCGGTCGTGATCTCTTTCATGGTGGTCTTGGGCGGCGCGTCCTTGTCGGTGCTCTCGGTGATAGCCGAATCGGGCAGCTTAAAGGAAAGGAACGAGGCGGTGCCGAAGGCGGCGACGTGCTCGCCGAACGGAACCTCAAGGCCGCCCGAGAAGCCGTGGCTGCCGGGGACGAGGTTGACGATCAGGGCGAGGGGCTTCACTTCGACGTTGAAGCGGTTGCCGCGCCCGGAGGTGACCGTGGCGTCGGCGGACAGGGCCGGCGTGCTGGAGCAGGCGAGGGCTAAGGCAAGGGCGAGGGCGACAAAAGAGCCGTTCATTTTCAAGGTCCTCCAAGTGCCGGCGGTGAGTGAGTCTTCGGCGGCATGCGCACTAAAGCAGCAGTCGTGCCAAGCTGGTCCATTTTTATATCTATCTAATAATACTAAGAAAAATCGGCGAATAGAAGAAGCTGCCGATCGGGTTGTTAGCTCCGGGACACAGGGAGCGAGGGGCCAACTGTGTCCCGTTGAACCCAGATGCTCTACAATTTCCGTATCTCTCTCGTCCAAAGACGTCCCCCTAGTTCGGCGCCACCTGGAGGCTTCCCTTGAGCATGCGTTCTCTATTCAGCATTGGCGGCTTATCGGTTGGGCTTCTTTCCACGGTTTTGCTCGTTTCGGCCTGCCAGACCCGCGACGGCGCGCGCATCAAGGAAGACGGCACGACGACGACGCCCGGGGGCACGACCGGCGCCGATCCGGCGGCGCTCGCGGCCGGCGCGAAAGCGGTGCTGGAAATGCGCTGCGCCTCGTGCCACAGCCCGGCGAACGCCCAGGGCGCGGTCAACTACATCACCGACCTGCAGAAGCTCATCGACAAGAAGAAGGTGAAACGCGGCACCGAGGACGACCGTAAAAAGTCGAAGATCCTCACGCGGGTCTTCGACGCCGACAGCCCGATGCCGCCCCTGGTCGACGACCAGAACAACAACGCGCCGATCGAGCGGCTGAGCCAGGAAGACATCAAGGCGCTGCAGGACTGGGTCATGGCGGATTCGCCGATTCCCGCGCCGGCGACCAACCCGACCGGCATGACGAACCCGCCGCCGACCCCGGCCCCTCCGACGCCGACGGCCGACGCCGCGGCCGATCCGGCGGCGCTCGCCGCCACCGCGAAGGCCGCGCTCACCAAGGCGTGCTCCAGCTGCCACAACGTCGTGAACGCCCAAGGCGCGATCAACTACATCGTGGACCTGGCGAAGCTCATCGACAAGAAGAAGGTGAAACGCGGCGCCGCCGACCGCGCCAAGTCGCGCGTCCTCGTCCGCATCCTCGACGCCGAGAGCCCGATGCCGCCGCTGGTCGACGACCAGAACAACAATGCGCCGGTGCCGAAGCTCGAGCCGGCCGACCTCAAGGCGATCCAGGACTGGATCATGGCCGACGCGCCGGTGCCCGCCCCATGACCTCCAGGACCTGGCGCTCACTGCCCGTCGTGCTCGGCTGCCTCGTGATCGGGGTCGGGATGGTGCGCGGCGAGAGCTCGGTCAAAGGCTACTTCGACCTGCGGAAGAGCCGCGACGTGCTGAAGCAGACGGTGGAAGGGCTCAAGACCGAGAATACGTCGCTCAACGACGAGATCATGCGGATCAAGAAATCGCCGAGTTACGCCCGCAAAGTCTTGCGGGACAAATATCACGTGACCGATGAAGACGAGGACATCGTCTTCTTTCCCGAGTGAGGTGGATCATGCGTAAGTTGGTGGCTTCCGTCGTCGCGGTGTTTTCCCTGGTGGGCTGCGGCAATGAGGCGAATTTCAACAAGATCTGGGGCAACGACGACGACGCCTCGGACGTAAAGTACGCGCGCGCGAAGGCGGCGTACGACCACGGCGACTTCCGGCGGGCGAAGGACCTGCTCGAGAGCCTCGTGGCGCGGAACAACGACAACGAGCAGGCCGTCGTCCTGCTCGGGTACGTCTACCTGTCGACGGGCGGCATCGACCCGTTCACCCTGGCGAAGAAGCTGATCGCGATCACGACGCCGCCGACCACCGGGACGACGACCCCGGCGGCGTCGCTGACCGCCGACGACGTCAGGGTTCTGGACGAAGGCTCCGTCGCCTGGGCGAACGCCCTCGCCGGCGCGACGGCCGAGAACGACGACGCCTTCCTCGATGGGCAGCTCGCCGACGCGCAGCTCGCCGACGCGCCCGCGGCGGGGGCAGCCACGAACACCAACGCCGCGGCGAACCTGCAGAAGCTCGGGACGATCATCAATCTGGACAAGGACGACTTCGCGAAGCTCCAGAAGGCGCCTTACGTTGGCAACAACTCCGGCTTGTTCACGACGGAAACCACCATCATCGTTCCGAAGGAGGTGACGCCGGAGCTCCGCGCCAGCGTCGACGTCCTCAACTACATGAACCGCGCCGTCCTCGACGTTTGCCGGTTCGTCGACGCCAGCGCCAAGATCGAGGGCGACGAGCGCCATGTTTCGGCGCAGTGCGCCGCCACCGGGGTCGAGCGGCGCAGCGCGGCGAAGGCGCATTTTCTCTGGGCATTCAGCCATCTGACCGAGGCGATGGTCTACCAGTCGGTCCTCCTATATTCGACGACGACGACGGGCGTCTCGAACTTCGAGGAGGCGTCAAAGGCGCTTAACAACATCAAGGCGACGAATGCGGCCGAGATCAACCTCTTCGTGAAGCAAGTGACGGACCTTAAGGGCGCCGTCGACGCGGTCTTCGACATCGCTAACCCCAAGTCAATGATCAGCTCGACGCTGCGCAACATCCTCGCCGTCAAAAAGGCGTTCGACTCCCTGTCGGGCCTGCCGGCGAGCATGACGGCGCCGATCACCAAGGCCCTGGATAAAATCAACGAGCTGGCGAAGCAGTTCGGCGGCGACCCGGGCGACCTCGGCAACCAGACGAAGGCGCTCAAGAGTCAGATGCTCGAGACCATTTCGAAGAAGATGAGCACGAAAATCGCCGAGGTCGTGACCCAGCAGATCACCAACGCCGGCCTGCCCGCCGGCACCAAGGTCGAGAGCAAGGCCGACATCGAGGCGCTGGCGACCAACCCGGCGGTCGCGGCGGCCGGCAAGACCCAGCAGGTCGCCGACATCCAGAAGAAGCTCTTCGGCGATACGGCGACGGATCCCACCGACAAGGGCCTATGCGGCGCCGTCGAGACGTTGTCGTCCGGCCTGGCAGGCGACACATCGGCGTTGCCGGCGGCCTGCAAGTAGGCGACGTTCGGGCACCAGCGCGACTTAGAGGCCATAGACAAAAGAGCCGGTCGCAGGACCGGCTCTTTTGTATTTTACAGCTGCCGCGCGCGGCTTCTACATCTCGTCTTCGTCGACGACACCGCGGCCGGACTTCTTCATGCGCTCGAGCTTTTCCTTGTACTTCACGCTGTGGCGGCACCACGGGCGGAGCTCCAGGCGGCGCTTCGGGATGGCCTCGCCGGTGCCTTCGCAGTAGCCGTATTCGCCGGTTTCGAGCTTGGCGATGGCGTGGTCGATCTCGCTGAGGAGCTTGCGGTCGCGGTCGAGCAGGCGGAAGGTGAGGTTTTGCTCGATCATCGCCGAAGCTTGATCGACCTCGTCCATCATGTCGTCCTTGGCGAACTGCATGTTGCCCTCCTCCATCGCCTTGCGGGCTTTGACGAGGATCTTGTTGCGCTCGACGTCGAGGAGGCCGCGGAACATCCTGAGCTCTTCGTCGGTGAAGAGCTGCTCGTCCAGGTTCGGCTTCACGTATTCGACCTGCGAGGTCTCGATGATCTTGGGCTCGACCTTGATCGGCATCGGGACGCCCTTGGAGGCGCCCTTGATGTTGCTCGAGGCGGCGGCGGCCGCGAGGCCGGCCTTCGAGCCGTCGGCCTTCTTGTTCGGGACAACCTTGTCCTGAAGCTCCTTTTTAGCGTCCCTTGGTTCGATCTTTGCCATAGGCTTCTTGCCTTCGTCCTTTTTTGCCGGGGCCGGCGCGGCTTGAGGCGCGGCCTTCTTGAGGCCGGGGGGCGGAGCCTTGGACTTTTCGGCGCTCGCTTTCACGAGGGGCTTCTTGTCGGGTGTCTTCGCTTTGGCCTTCGCCGCCGCGGGCTTCGAGGCCTTTTTCGGCTCGGGTTTTTTCGCCTTGCTCGCAGCGACCGTCTTCTTCGGTTTCTTCACGGGTTTTTTCATCGTGGCTTTCCGCTGTCT
>JAYVWD010000538.1:0-1851 GCA_043786345.1 Pseudomonadota bacterium | reverse complement strand
TGTACAGATTCTGCGCCGCGACATTGAAGCCGAACACGTGCAGGCCGATCTTCAGCGCCCCGCGCCGCTTCAACTCGACCTCGCCCGCGAGCAGCGTCGCGCCGCCGTAGCCCTTGCCGCGGTGCCGCTCGTCGATGAAGAGGTCATACACGTAGGCGTCGGGGAACCTCGCGTCGGGCTTGTAGAAGAGCCAGATCGAGCCGACGCGCACCGCCTGGGCGTCGTCGAGCGCGCTGAAGAGGAGGTTGCCGGGGGTGGCCTCGCGCTCTGGCAGGAGGCGCTCCAGCTCCTTGACGGCGCGCTCCACCGCGCCCTCGGCGGGCCAGTTCCCGGCCCGGACTTTGTCGGCAGCGTAGGCCTTCGCCTCGTCCCCGTACCAGGAGTCGAAGTCGGTCGGGGAAAACGGCGCGAGGACGACGCGGCTCACAGGACCACCGGCTTGCAGAGCTCGGTAATGATCGCCCATTCGGCCGGCGTGACGGGCTGGATCGAGAGGCGCGAGCCGCGTTTGAGGAGCAGCATGTCCCCGAGGCCCGCGATGCGGCGCATCGCCGTCAGCGAGAGCGGCGTCTGGAGGCGGTGCGTGGCGCGCACGTCCACGAGCTGCCAGCGGGACGCGCCCGCGCTCACGGATTTGTCGTCGAAATAGGGGCTCTGCGGGTCGAGCGCGCTCAGGTCCGGATGGGCCTCGCGCACGACCTGACCGAGCCCGGCGACCCCGGGTTCGGCGCAGCTCGAATGGTAGATGAAAACCAGGTCGCCCTTTTTCATGTCGTCGCGCATGAGGTTGCGCGCCTGGTAGTTGCGCACGCCCTCCCATGGCGTCGTCCGGCGCGCCGCTTTGACGAGGTCGTCGAACGAAAACGTATCGGGCTCGGTTTTCATCAACCAATGGCGGGCCATGGGCGCTTTAAGACCTCAGACCCGCTGAGAAATCGGCTGATAATCGCGCGCCCGCTCGCCGACGTAGATCTGCCGCGGCCGGTCGATCCGCCCTTCGCCGGTCAGGTTCATCTCCATCCACTGCGCGATCCAGCCCGGCAGGCGGCCGAGCGCGAACATCACCGTGAACATGTCGGTCGGGATGCCCATGGCGCGGTAGAGGATGCCCGAGTAGAAGTCGACGTTCGGGTAGAGCTTGCGCTCGATGAAGTAGGGGTCGGTGAGCGCCGCCTCCTCGAGGCGCTTGGCGATCTCGAGCAGGGGGTCGTTCTTGCCCATTTTCGCCAGGATCGAGTCGCAGGCCTTCTTGATGACCTTGGCGCGCGGGTCGAAGTTCCGGTAGACCCGGTGGCCGAAGCCCATCAGGCGGAAGCCGGAGTTCTTGTCCTTGGCCGCCGCGACCGCCTTCTTGACGTCGCCGCCGGCCTTGTGGATCTCTTCCAGCATCTCGATGCAGGCCTGGTTGGCGCCGCCGTGCTTCGGGCCCCAAAGGGCCAGGATGCCGGCCGCGATCGACGCGAAGAGGTTGGCGTCGGACGAGCCGACCATGCGCACCGTCGACGTGGAGCAGTTCTGCTCGTGGTCGGCGTGCAGGATGAGCAGCATGTTCATGGCCTTCACCATGTCCTCGTCGACCTCGTAGGGCTCCGACGGTACGGCGAACATCATGTAGAGGAAGTTGGCGCAGTAATCGAGGGAGTTCTTCGGGTAGATGACCGGCTGGCCGATCGACTTCTTGAAGGAATAGGCCGCGATCGTGCGGATCTTCGACAGGACGCGGGGCACGAGCTGGCTGATGCCGGCCTTGTCGTGCGGGTCGAGCCACTCCGGGTAGTAGCTGGACAGCGAGCAGACCATCGACGACAGGATGGCCATCGGGTGCGCCGTGGACGGGTAGCCGTCGTAGAA
>JAYVWD010000537.1:0-13543 GCA_043786345.1 Pseudomonadota bacterium | reverse complement strand
CGGGCGTGGGGACATAGAGGTGCGTCGCGAAGCCGGCGAGGCGGGCGCCCTCGACGTTGGCCGCGAGGTCGTCGATGAAGAGCGCCTCGGACGGCTCGCAGCCCGCCGCCTCGAGGGCGGCGGCGTAAAACGCCGGCAGCGGTTTCATCGCCTTGATCTCGTGCGAGAGCACCAAGGCGTCGAAAACGCGGAAGGGGTCGAAGTGCAGGCCCACGAAGTCGAAGTGGCCGGGGTTGGTGTTCGAAACGACGACCAGGCGCTGCCCGGCGGCGCGCAGCGCGTTGAGGACCGGCGCCATCGCGGGGTTGGGCCGAAACATGTCGCAGAGCGCGGCGAGCAGGGCATCGTCGGCGCACGGGTTCTTCGCGTGCGCGCGCAGGGCCGCGAAAAAGGCGCCGGTGTCCGTGTGCCCGCTCTCATAGGCGAGCTGGTGCCCTTCGACTTCGAGCAGGTCGTGGACGCGCTCGACGGACAGGCCGAGGACCTCGGCGAGGCGGCGTTCCTTGCGCGCGTTGTCGATGAAGACCAGGACGTTGCCCATGTCGAAGAGGCAGGCTTTCAGATCAGGGCCCCTTGACGCAAACGACGTTGCCCTTCGAGGTGAGCAGCGCGCTGGATGCCGTGGCCTTGCCGGTGCTCGCGGCTTCGAAGTCGAAGACGGCCTTGCTCAGGACGTTCGAACCCTTTTCGGAGGTCCACGCCCACCCGGAGGTGACCTGGCACTTCAGCATGTTTTCGGCCGCGATCTGCGTGAGCTCGGCCAGTTTCGGGAGCCGGCCGCCGCCGGCGGCGCACGCGGACTTGGCGCCGTTGTAGTGGAAGCGCGCGGGGACGCCGCCCGCGTCGGCGCCGATGAAGTAGGTCAGCGACGGGGCGACGGCCGCGCGCAGCCGGACCGCGTCGAGCGCGAGCAGGGAATACGAAGTCGCGGCGTCGGTGATGATCGCGTTGTTGAAGGCGGAGTCGGGGTCGTTGAGGGACACCAGCGGCCAGCTGCCGTCGGCGGCCTGGTTGTTGTCGAGCCAGGTCTTGGCGCTGCCCAGGGCCCGCGTCTGGGGCGACAGGCCGTTTTCGGCCAGAACCAGCAGCGCGAGGCTGGTGGCGTAGCCATCGCTCGTATACTTGGCGGGGTCGTTCAGCACGCCGGCCTTGGTGCGCCAGACGCCGAGGGAGGAGAGCACCCAGCCGCCGTCGCAGCGCTGCGCGGCGAGGAGCTTGCGGATGACGATCTGACGCTTAACGGCGTCGAGGAGCGAGTCCTTGGTGGCGCCGGCGAGGGCGCCCATCATCTGGGCGTGCAGGCCTTGCTGGTCGAAGTTGTCGTTGAGGAAGGCGGCGGCGCGCTCGAGGGCGTGCGCGCGGCCTTCGAGCGGGGCGCCGCCCGGGCCGTTCGGGAGCTTGGCCAAGGCGCGGGCCACGAAGGCGCTGCCCCAGTACCGGGCGCCGGCGTCCTCGAAGGGGGCCAGGTATTCCTGCATCCAGGACCAGCCGCCGTCCGCCATCTGGACCGCGGCGGTGATGGCCGCGGCGCGCGCCGCCGTGGCGCTGAGCTCGGTCTTGCCTTGAAGGAGCTCGGCCATGCCGAGGACCACGCCGTTCAAGGCGCCTTCGGTCATCATCGAGGCTTCCTTGGCGAAGTCATAGACGGGCTCGATGGTGTCCCAATGCTCGACCCGGTTCGCGACGAAGGCGCGGATCTTCTCGGGCGCCTCGGGGGCGCCGTCGCGAAATGTCCCGCGGGCCAGCGTGTACGGGACGGTCGTGTGGCAGGAGACGCCGCAGGTGCCGCCGGTGACGAAGCCCCATTTCTTGTCGATCCAGCCATTCGCCCGCGCGTCGAGGTAGCCGAGCGCCTTCGCGAGGTCGGCGGTTTTCGGCGCCCCCGGGGCGTTCGCGGACGCCAGGCTGCCGCCGGGCTTGACCGTCTGGCAGGCGGCGGCGCCGGCAGCGGCGGCGAGGGCGGACCACAGCAGCAGTGCGCGGGTCGGGCTCATGGTTCTCTCCGTGAGACGGCGGGGCGATGGATTGTCATGGACAGCATTCGGAATTGTATTGTGAAATCGGGTTGCGTGCCGGCAAAGGCGACGTCTGGGGGACAAAAAAGTGGCTGAGCGTCAGTACCGGACCTTCGCGGAGTTTTGGCCGTTCTATGTGCGCGAGCACGCCGACCCGCGCAACCGCTTGATGCACGGGATCGGCACGTCGCTGGGGCTCGCGCTTTTTGGCGTGATCCTGGCAACGGGGAACTGGCGGCTCGCCGTGCTGCTGCCCGTCATCGGCTACGGCTTCTCGTGGTACGGGCACTTTTTCCTGCAGAAAAACCGGCCCGCGACGTTCACGTATCCGCTCTGGTCGCTCGCCGCGGACTTCAAGATGTACGGGCTGATGGTCACTGGGCGCATGGGCGCGGTCGTAGCCGAAGTGATGGCTGGCGAGCCGGATCAGAGGCGGCGTTGAGCGCCGCGGCTTTCCGTAAGGCCCTAAAATCAATTAAAAATTTTGCAAAGCTGCGCTCGTCGCCAAATCGAGTCGCGCTTCATGATGATGTAACATCCTGGAATTATAAGAAAAATTTTGGCGCGTCGATGATATTCGCGCCGCCGCACGGTGTGTCTTAGCTTCCCAATCAGAGAATTTGGTTCATCATTCCGGGGAGTGAGGTCTCGTCTTCACTGCGCCAAAGAACTGAGCGTCATGCTTGTTCCGAAGGATCGGCTCGCTTCTAACGCTCTCTTTCTCTCCCCGTCGCCTCGTTCGCGAGGTCTTCCCAGTTTCCGGCACGCTCGTCGTGCCACCATCTGCCGATGGCCTGATCCCTCGGGCGCAGTGAAGACAATCGACGGGCACGGCGTCTAACGACGCCGTGCTCCCGCCATTTCTGCCCAAAGAAACCGGAAGGACTCAGCGCTCGACGACGTTGAAGGTCGCCGTCGCCATCGCGACCGGCTCCTCGACGCCGAGCTTGTGGAGGAACGCCGTGAGTGCGCACAGCTTCTTGCCGCGGAACGCCACGCGCGCGACGGCCTCGAGCTCCTCGCCGAGCATCACCGGGCGGAAATAATTGACCTTGAGCTCGACGGTCGAACAGAGGTCGTCCTTGTTGAGGGTGGTGCACACCGCGATGCCGCAGGTGTAATCGAGCAGCGCCGAGATGACGCCCCCGTGCATGCGCGCGGCGGGCGACAGGTGGTCCTCGCGCGCCGTGAGCCGGATCCGCGCCTCGCGCGCCACGCGGTCGAAGCCGACGACTTTGTAGCCGATGAAGGCGCCGAAGTTGTCGGGGTGCTGGTAGTTCTCGAAATACTGGATGTCCGTGGGGTCGATCGTCATGCGGACCTCGTGACGAGAATGATGATGCCGGAAACCGCGAGCAGCGTGCAGGTGACGCGCTGCCACGAAATCTTCTCTTTCAGGACGAAGCGCGAGATCGGGAGGATCCAGATCGGATAGGTCGAGGTGAGCGCGGCGGCGATGCCGGCCTTCGTGTACTTGGCGCCGACCGACATGAGGATCAGGCCGACGAAGGTGCCGAGGAACGCCGCCACCAGCAGGAAGCCGGCCTCGCGGGCGCCCATCGGGACGCGCGGGGCCGCCCGCTCCGCCTTGGACTTGACCTGGCGCATCAGGATGAGCAGCAGGATCGCCGGCGCGATACGCATCGCCGTACCGGTGACGACGTGCACCTGCTGCAGCGCGTGGCGCGAGATGACGATCTGCGTGCCCTGACAGGCCGCCGCGAGGACCGCGAAGACGATCCCGGAAACGACGCGGCCGCCGGGGACGCCGGGCGACTGGCGCTGCTCGCGGCCGCTGAAATAGACGATGCCGCCGACGGCTCCCGCGGTGAGCAGCATCCCGCAAACCTCCCGGATCGTCATCGTCTCGCCCAGGAACAGGGCCGCGACCATGGCGGAGATCGGCGGCGTCAGGCATTGGAGCGAGGACGTGACCTGCGCGCCGAGGCGCTTCAAGGCGGCGAAGAGCGCGGTGTCGCCGAGCGCCAGCCCGATGACGCCGGAGGCGGCGAGCCAGGCATAGAGCGACGGATCCGCCGGGACCTCGACCGAGAGCGCGAGGCCGAGCGCGCCGAGGCAGACGATCGCGACCGCGTTTTTCAGCAGATTGAGCGAGGCGGCGCTGAGCGCGCGGCCGAAGCGCGCGTAGATCGAGGTGGAGACCGACCAGATCAACGCGGCGCCGAGCGAGGCGAGCTCGCCGGCGAGGGGGAACGGAGGATCGAGCGCGGGAGCCAAGAGCGGAGCCTTTTTCGGGCTCCGCGGCTCACACCGGACCGGGCGCCATCAATTCACGTAAACCTTGCCGATCTTGATCTTAGCGCCTTTGGATTGGATGTGCACTTTCCCGATCACATAGTCGTCGGCGTCCGCCGGGTTGCCCTCGGGGTCCTGGGTGCCGGTGCGCGACTCGACGCCGATCTGATATTTGCCCTTGGCGAGCGGGGTCGGCGGGATCTGGAAGCTCGTGGCGCCGACCGGCAGGGGCAGGGCCTGCGAGACCGGCTGGCCGTTTTGCGAGATGTAGACGAGGTTCGTGTCGCTATAGTCGACGCCGCAAACCAGGCCGATGTCGACGGCCACCTGGCCGTCCGCCAGCACGTCGAACTCGAAAAGGTATTGCTTGCCGGCGACCGGATACGGCGAGATGCCGGTGAGGCAGGAGGACTGGGTCATCTGGCCGTCGCCGATGTGGAAGGTCTTCTCGTCGCCGAAGATGACGTTGTTGTCGTCCGGCTGCTTGCCGAGCTCGGCCGTGTCGATGCCGGGGCTGCCGCTGCCGAGCAGTCCGGTCAGCAGGTCCACGAAGCCCGAGCCGGGGCCGGAAGCCTGGCCGCTGTCGACGCCGGGCACTGGCGGGAAGAGCGGGCCGCTGGCGACGCCCGCGTCGGTGCCGGGCTTCGGGGTGGCGTCGGCGGTTCCGGGTTTGCCGGCGTCCGAGCCGGCGTCGTTGGCCGTCGGCTTCTTCGGATTCTTGTCCGTCGCCTTCGGGTCGCTGCCCTTGTCGTCCGGCTTTTTGCCCGAGTCCTTCTCGGGAGTCGGCTTCGGCTTCGGTTTGGCGGCGGCCTTGCTGCTGCTGCCAGAGAACTCGCTGTCGTTACAGGACGTGGTGACGGCGCCGGAAAGGGCGGCGGTCAGGCACAGCAAGAGGACGCGCGGGAAGCTCATGGGTGTGAGGCCCTTGATTGATCTCGGTTTGAAAGGATCTTTGGGCTGTATCGGCAAACGGGTCGGAATCTTGAGGAAAGCTTGAAAACGCGGGGAATTCAGAGACTTAATGGAGGGACCTGGGCTTGGCCTGGGAGCCCGCGAGTGAGCCCGCGAGCCTGGGAGCCCGCGAGGCGGTCGAGGAGCCGGCCGGGCAGGAGGTCCCGCGTCCAGAGGTGCAGGCGCCCGCGCCGCTCGATCGCGCCGAGCATCAGCGCGGCGCAGGCGTCGGCGGACCTGTGGGCCTTCAAAAAAAATGTTCAGGTGATCAGGACGACGTTGCCCCGGAATGCGGTCACTTGAGCTGGTCGTATTTGGTCGCGCGCCCGCGCGCCAGCTCGACCGGATACTTGACCGCGTTCTTGGCGAGCTTCGCCAAGATCGCCGTCGCCGGGTCGATGCCGAGCACGTCGGCGATGCGCAGGCAAAAGAAGAGGACGTCCGCGAGCTCGTCGCGGACATCCTCGGCGAGCTTGGGGTCCGCCATCACCGCGACCGACTGCTCGGGGGTGAGCCATTGGAAGAGCTCCATCAGCTCGGCGGCCTCGCCGGTCAGGGCCATGGCGAGGTTTTTCGGGGTGTGGAACTGCTCCCACTCCCGCTCGCGCACGAAGGCGCGGATGGTCGCGGTCAGCCGGGACAGGTCGAAGGGTGCGGCGGGGTCAGTGCGCATTGCACCCCAGCTCCTGCTGCGCCAACGTCGCCGCCACGTGCACCTGGTCCATGTAGCCCGAGCGCGGATCCGTCGGCGCGACGGCCGCCAGCTGCGTGAGCTCCGGGCAGACCGTGGTTTTGCTCGTGAGTTGCTTGCCGAGGAGCGCCACCATGCGCGCCCGGACGTCGTAGTAACGGTTCGTCTTCGCGCCGGAAAGCAGGGCCGGGACGAGGCCGGGCGCGTCCACCTTGGCGTCGATCAGGACCGAAAGGGTCTGGCGCGCATAGATGTAGGTCGCGGTCTCGAGGGAGTCCTTCACGAAAGGGAGCGAAATAGGGCTCAGCGCGGTGCTCATCATTTTGGTGAACGAGCGGCGGTCGGCCGTCACCCACTCCGGCTCGGCCGTGCGCTGGAGCACGAACTCCTGCGCGCGCTCCGGCGAGGCGGTGAATAACATGTCGAGGAGGGCGGTACGCTCGGTGACCAGCCCCGTCTGGAGGTAGCGGCGCTGCCACTGGGTTTCCTGGTCGCGGGTCGGGGCGGTGCCGAGCGTCGTGACGAGCCAGGCCTCGGTGGTGGCGACGGCCTGGCGGACGGAAACGTCCTCGTCGAAGAGCAGGGCGCCGGCCAGGTCGTGGTAAATCTGCGCGACCTTCTCGCGGTCCTCGTTGCGCTGGCTCAGGAGGTCTAAGGCGGCGATCTGGACGTAACGGGACTTGTCGGCGCGGACCAGGGCCATGGCGTCGGCCGCGAGGGTCTTCTCCGAAGCCTCGTAGAGGTTGCGCAGGGCCTGGACGCGGCTTTCGATGTAGGGCGACGTGGCGAGGACGCTGGTCCAGGCCGCGGGGCTTTGCACGAAGGCAACGGTGGCGGGCACGATCCAACGCGGGTTGACGTTGATGGCCGCGGGCGCCGCGGCCTGCGGGAAGGTGAAGGTCTGGTGCTCGTCATAGACCTCGACCGTCTCGAGGTGGGACGCGCCGTCCGCCGCGAGGATCTCGATCTCGAGGGGGAACGTGAACGTGCGCCACCTGCGCTCGGCGCGCGTCGCCTGGGCCTGCTCGACGTCGACCACGAGGGCGCCGCCGTCCCACTTCGCCGCGACCTTTAGCTCCGGATGGCCGGGCGACCGCACCCATTGGTCGAAGAAGAGCTGCCAGCTTTGGCCCGTGGCCTCCTCCAGCGCGCGCTGGAGCTCGAAGCTCGTCGCGGTGCTTTGGCCGTTCCGGGTCAGATAGAGGCGGAGCGCCTTGGTGAAGACCTCCTCCGTGCCGCCGTCGGCGGACGGCATCGCGTCGGCGACGTTGCGCATCAGGTGGATGACCAGGGCGCCCTTCTCATAGGCGTGCGAGTCGAACAGGTCGGCGAAGTCCGGATCGGGCGAGGACAAGGCGTGCACCTTGGTCGCGGCCTGGGCGAAGTAGCCGTCGCGCCACCAGTCGGGCTGGGCGACCGCGCGCGGCCCGGCATCGGCGCGGCCCGAAAAATAGACGTAGGGCAGGTAGGAGGCGAAGCCCTCGTTCAGCCAGAGTTCCCCCCAGTTGCGGCAAGTGACGAGGTCGCCGAACCACTGGTGACCGAGCTCGTGGGCGACGACGCCCTCGCCGCTCTCGTCGCCCGTGATGCGCGTCCCGCCCATCGTCGTGGCGCTCTGGTGCTCCATGGAGGTGCCGTACGCCTCGGCGACCGACAACGTGTACGAGCTCCAGGGATAGTCGACGCCGGTGAAGGCAGCATACGCATTCATCATATCGACCGTGTGGACGGTCGTCACCTTCGCCTTGGCGGCGAGGGCCGGCGGCGTCCAGATGCGGACGGGCTTGGACTTGAAGGCGCCGAGCTCGACCTGGACGTACGGGCCGATCGCGAGGCTCACGAGGTAGGTCGCGATCTGCTTGTCCATGCGGTACTCGAACGTCTCGCCGGCGGGGCCCGGGCGCGCGTCCATGAGGTCGCCGTTGCTCAGGGCCTTCATGCCGTCGGGAACCGTGACGGTGAGGGAAATGGTCGCCTTGTCCGAAGGGCGGTCGACGCAGGGGAACCAGTCGCGCGTACCTTCCGGCTCGGTGTAGGTATAGGCGGCCGTCATCTGCGTCTTATTCGTCGGCTCCGGGCCGGCGAGGAAAAGGCTCTGGGACATCAAAGCCTTATAATAGACGGTCAAAAGCGAGCGCTCGCCGCCCGCGACCAGGGCGGGCAGGTGCACGAGGAGGAGCTTGCCGTCGTAGTCGAAAGCGAGCGGCGCGCCCTTGAGGCCTTCCACGCGCTCGATCTGGAGGTCGACGGCGTCGAGCTCGACGGTCGCCAGCGCGCGGACCAGCGATTTGTAGTGGATGGTGGCTTGGCCGGCCAGGGTGCCGAGCGTCGGCTCGACGGCGAGGACGAGGTCGTAGTGCTCGACGTCGATGGTCGCGGCGCGGTCGTGCGGGCCGCTTTCCTGCTCGCGCTCGGCGAGGCGCTGGTAGGCGTGCGCGTCGTGGATCGGGCCGGAGGCGCTCGGATCGTAGAGCGCGTGCCGCAGATTGAGCGGCGCGGAAAGCGCCGGCGCGGCGGCGCAACCAAAGGACAAAACGAGACTCGCGCTCAATAGACTGCCGACGTGCATGCAGAAACCCCCTGTGACCGGAATTAGGGGGTCTATAGCGCAAATCCGGCCCCGTCGCCAGCGACCTGTGCGGGTCGGGGCGTCTCATCTGGCGGCCTACATCCGCCCGCCGCGCAGGACCGACCAGACGATGTAAAAGCCGAGCAATCCGGCCAGGGCAAAGCCCGCCAGACCCACGACCGGCATGGTCGACAGCTCCTGCCCCTTGCCCGAGAAGGTCAGGATGGAGGACCCGATGATGAGCGAGGCGATGATCATACTGATCGACAGGCGCGACGAGGAGCGGTCGACGGAAACGGCGAGGCGGCTCATCTCCTCGCTCTTGACCGTGATGTTGAGGTCGCCCTCGAGGGCGGCGCGCAGCAGGCGCCGCACCAGGTAAGGTCCGTGCTTCGCGAGCGCCGTGACGTCGCGCGCGATGAGGAGGGCCTGCTGCTTGAGGTTCTCGGGCGAGTAGAGCTCGCCGACGATCGCGGAGGTGTATTTTTCCGAGGCCTTGAGGACGTCGAATCCGGGGTCCAGGTTTTTGCCGATGCCCTCGAAGGAGACGAGCGTCTTGATGAAGATGATCAGCTCCTGCGGCATCGGCGCGCCGTGGCCGGCGGCGACGCGCGCCAGATCCCAGAAGAGCCGGCCCGTGCGCAGGTCCTCGAGCGCGAGCCCGATGAACGGCGCGACGGCGTTGCCGACCTCGTGCTCGAAGGCCTCGGCGTTGAAGGTGACGGCCGGGTCCGCGAGCTCGATGTAGTGGCTGACGGCGCGGTGGAAGTCCTCTTCGATCAGCGAGATCAGGAGCCCGGCGAGGTGCTCGCGCGTCGTCTTGCTCAGGTGCACGACCAGGCCGAAATCGAGCACGCCGACGCAGTTGTCGGCCATGGCGAGCAGGTTGCCCGGGTGCAGGTCGCCGTGGAAGAGGCCGTCCACGAACACCATTTTGAGGAACATGCCGAGGCCGCGCTCGACCAGGACCTCCGGCTTGAGGCCGGCCGCCTGCAGGCGCTCGCGGTCCCAGGCCGGCATGCCTTCGAGCAGGGACTGCGTGATGACGCGGACGGTCGTGAGCTTCCAGAAGACGACCGGCACGATGATGTCCGGCCACTGGGCGAAGTTCCGCGAGATCTTCGCGATGTTGCCGGCCTCGCGGACGAAGTCGAGCTCGCTGATGATGGCCCGGCGGAACTCGTTCACCATGGCGAGGGGGCGGGCGATCCGGGTCTCAGGGATGAACTTCTCGAGGAGCGTCGCGACCTCCTCCATCAGCGAGAGGTCGACGCGGATCTGGTGCTCGATGCCGGGACGCTGGACCTTGACGACGACGTGCTCGCCCGTCACCAGCACGGCGCGGTGCACTTGGGCGATCGAGCCGGCCGCGAGGGGCACCTCGTCGATCGACGCGAATTGCTTCAGTTTTTCGTCGCCGAGCTCTTCTTTGAGGATCTGCCTGATGGCCGAGAACGGCAGCGCCTGCACATTGAAATGCAGCTTGCAGAGCTCCTCGGTGTACTCCTTGGAAAGGAGGTCTTCGCGCACGGCGAGCACCTGTCCGAGCTTGACGAAAGCGGGCCCGAGCTCCTCGAAGCTCCGGCGGATCCGGGCCGGCAGGCCCTTGACCTCGCCGATCTCGACCTGGTCGCCCACGGCCTCGCCGCCGCCGGCGCGGTTCAGCTGCTCGGCTTTCCGCACCTGCTCGGGGGTCAGCCAGCTCTGCACGCCCATGCGCTCGGCGATCGACCACAGGCCGTGGCGCGCGAACACGTTCACGATGTGGGCGGCCCGCCCCATGTGCTTAATGCGGCGGCCGAGCTGCAGGCTTTTGGAGGTCAGTTCCATGCGGGTCTTTCTTCGGACGGGAACGTCAAAGGTCTGAGGCAGTTACGGCGAGGGAGGGGTTGATGATGGCGCCAACGACGCGGGCTTTGGCGGCGATTTCCGCGCGTTCGAGCTCCGGATCGCTGCCGACGACCAGGCCTGAGCCGGCGGCCAGCTCGTAAAGGCCCGAGGCCTCCGACCTTATCAGAGTCCGGATCAGGATCGACGAGTCGAAGTAGCCGCCGTCGCCCAGAAAGAACAGGTTCCCCATGAAGTACCCGCGCGGCCGGCCCTCCAGGGCGCCGATCGCCGTCAT
Source organism: Pseudomonadota bacterium (assembly GCA_043786345.1). GTDB lineage: Bacteria > Bdellovibrionota_B > Oligoflexia > Oligoflexales > CAIYRB01 > JANOTL01. The sequence goes on along the minus strand of JAYVWD010000537.1, from coordinate 2,936 downwards.
GACCTCGCGCTTCGGGGCGCCGGTGATGGAGCCGCCGGGGCAGACGGCGTCGAGGATCGCGCCGAGCGTCGTTCCGGGGAGAAGTGTCGCGCGCACGCGGGCCGACAGGTGGTGCACGTTGGCGTGCGAGGTCAGGAGCCGGGTCTCGGGCACCGTGACGGTGCCGGAGCGGGCGACGATCCCGAGGTCGTTTCGCATCAGGTCGACGATCATCGCCAGCTCGGCCTGGTCTTTGGCGCTCCGCACGAGCTGTGCGGCGGCGGCGCGGTCCGCGTCCGGCTCGGCGTGGCGGGGGGCCGTGCCCTTCACGGGAAAGGTCTCGATGGTTTCGCCGCTCACCGAGACGAAGCGCTCGGGGCTGAACGAGGCGAGGCTCAAGCCGGGGAGGTCGACGAGCGCGGCGAAGGCACCGCCGTGCGAAGCCATGCGCGCGAGGATCCAGGCGCGGCCCGGCGCGGCGCCGTCGACGGCGAAATAGCGCAGGAGATTCAGCTGATAGTAGCGGCCGGCGCGGATCTCCTCGAGGACGTGGCGGGCCTTGGCGAGGTAGGACTCGTCGGACTCCAGCGGGCGCAGGCGCAGACCGACGCTCCCGACGGGCGCGGCCGGAGTCTCCGTGTCGCCGCGGGACCCGCGGATCAAGTCGGCCAGCGCGGCCGGCGGCAAGGTCCAGGGCGACGGGGGCGGCGCCTCGTCGCCCGCGAGCCAGAGGGCCTTGGTCTGGCGGTCGAGGACAAGGGCCTGGCGGACGCGGAACGCGCGGTTGGGACCCTGGGAATCGTAGCCGACGAGGCCGACGATCCCGGGGCCGAAGGGCGGCGCGCCGGGCGCGGGCGCGGGGCCGGAAAAACGGAAGGCGCGGGCGTCGGCGAACGGAATCTCGGCGAACGCGGTCGCGACGACGCCATAGCGCCCGGACCCGAGGAGCGCGAGGAGCGGCTGCCCGGCGGGCCATGTCGCGATGAGGTCAAGGTCACGGCAGCCTTGGGCTACGAGGCGCATCGGCGGGCTCCAGGGTTTCCGCCGCATCGTAGACGAAGGCCGGCAGCGGCTCAAGCGCAGCATTGCCTTTTCCCCGTGAAGCCAGCATATTGGGGCCTCCAAACGGAGGGTGATCGACGATGGCTTTGGCAGGATTCTCGAAGGTCGGCGTCGTCGGCGCCGGGCAAATGGGCGCCGGGATCGCCCAGGTTTGCGCGGCCGCCGGGCTCGACGTGACGCTCGTCGACGTGAGCGCCGAACAGCTCGAGAAGGCGCGCTCGGGGATCGCCAGGTCGCTCGATAAGCTCGAGAGCAAGCAGCTGGTCCCGGCCGGCACCCGCGAGGCGGCGGTCAAGCGCATCGCCGCCGCGACCGAGCTCGGCGCGCTGAAAGGCATGGACCTCGTCGTCGAGGCGATCGTCGAGAACGAGGCGGCGAAAGCCGATCTTCTGAAAAAACTCGACGGCATCGTCGGCCCGCACGCGGTCCTCGCCACCAACACGTCGTCGATCCCGATCACGCGCCTCGGCGCCGCGACGAAGCGCCCGGGGCTGGTCGTCGGGATGCATTTCATGAATCCCGTGCCGCTGATGAAGCTGGTCGAGGTCATCCCGGGCATGGCGACCGATGAAGCGGTCACGCTGCGCATCCTGGAGCTCTGCAAGGGCCTGGGCAAGGAGACGACGCGCAGCGCCGACTATCCCGGCTTCGTCGTCAACCGCATCCTGATGCCGATGATCAACGAGGCGTTCAACGCGCTGATGGAAGGCGTCGCCAGCGCCGAGGACATCGACAAGGGCATGAGGCTCGGCACCAACCAGCCGATGGGCCCGCTGACGCTCGCCGACTTCATCGGGCTCGACACCTGCCTCGCGATCCTCACGGTCCTGCACGAGGGCATCGGCGACCCCCGCTACCGCCCCTCGCCGCTCCTCAAGAAGTATGTGGAGGCCGGATTCGTTGGGAAAAAGCGCGGTCGCGGGGTCTACAAATACGACGAGGCCGGGAGCCAACGATGAGCTACGAAACCATTGAAATCAGGACCGAAGGCCCCGTCTGCCGCCTCAAGATCAACCGGCCCCAGGCGCTCAACGCCTTGAACGGCAAGGTGCTGGAAGAGCTGGAGGACGTGCTGTTCCGGGCGATGGACCCGGACGCGACGCGCGTCATCGTGATCGAGGGCGGCGGCGACAAGGCCTTCGTGGCCGGCGCCGACATCGCCGAAATGCGCGACATGACGCCGGCCCAGGCCCGGGATTTCGCGCGCCAGGGCCAGATGCTGACGAAGGCCCTCGAGACCCTGCCGCAGGTCACCATCGCCAAGGTCCAGGGCTTCGCCCTCGGCGGCGGCTGCGAGCTCGCGATGGCCTGCGACATCATCATCGCCGGGCGCAACGCCAAGTTCGGCCAGCCCGAGGTAAACCTCGGAATCATCCCGGGCTTTGGCGGCACGCAGCGCCTGGTCCGGCGGGTCGGGATGCACGTCGCGATGGACATGCTGCTCTGCGGGCGGTCCCGCTCCCTCAGCGGGACCGAGGCGCACCAGCTCGGCCTCGTGTCGCGCGTCGTGGACGACGACAAGCTCGAGGAGGAGGTCGCCAAGGCCATCCGCGGGATCCTGGGCGCCGGTCCGCAGGCCGTGGCCGAGACCAAGCGCCTGGCGCGCGACGCCTACGCGATGTCCCTCGACGCCGGCCTGAACGCCGAGGCCAACGCCTTTGCCGCCTGCTTCGGCGAGGACGAGGCCCAGGAGGGCATCGCGGCCTTCCTCGAGAAGCGGTCGCCCTCGTTCTCTTCATAAATATAGCGGCGGCGGTCTTGACCTTGGCGGGGACCAGCCTTACATTTCACCCACTTTGGGCCATCAACACTCGTCGGCCTGACCTTTTTCCCCATTGGGAGTTAACGCAACATGGCTTTTACGTTCGATAAAAATCTGAAGGACTTCATCAAAA
>JAYVWD010000536.1:0-4239 GCA_043786345.1 Pseudomonadota bacterium | reverse complement strand
TCGGTCTTCTTGTCGGACAGGTTGCAGCCGACGGCCAGGTCGGCGGTCTCGCTGTCCGGAACCTTCGCGTCGGCGCAGGTCATGTAAGCGCCCGAGACGATCAGCGGGGCGCTCGCCTCGTCCTCGACGGGCGGCGTCGTGGCGGTGGCGGTCGAGCCGCTTTCGTCGCCGACTCTATGCTCGACCGTCTTTGCCGCGTCTTTGTCCTGGCCCTTGGCGCTCGAGCCGCCAAAACCGCTGGCCCCGGTGTTGCAGCCCGCGAGCAGAATCGACAGCGGAATGAGGCAATGACGCAACAAGATGCTGGGGGTCCTCGCGGTTCGACGGTCTGCCGTCTTATCGACCCGTTCCCGACGGCTCTTAAAGCCTGTTTACAACCGTCTGATTTCAGACGGTTTTCTTGTCATAACCGGCTGTTGCGGTCGTATTCTTCGTAATAGCAGTGCCGGCCGCCGAGTCCGATCGAGGAGTAGAAGCCCTCCTGGTCGTAGCCGAGCTGCACGACCATGACGCGGAGCTGCTGCCAGAGCGTCTCTTCGCTCAGGGCCATTACGTAAGGCGGCATCGGCGCGACGAAGCCCGTGACCGCGGTCGCCGGCTCCTGGCTGCCGGGAATCAGCACGAAACTGAGCTCGCCGACGTCTTCCTTGGTCAGGGTGCCGTCGCGCAGAACGCCGCGGACCGTCCAGACCTCGGCCTGCTCGGAGAACACCATGCGGTATCCGAGCACGATGCCGGTCACGTCTTGTGCCGGGCCTTCCTTTTTCTCGCGGCCGGTTTCGCTGCCGAGGGCGCGGAGGGCGACGATGCGAGGACGATTGGTGCCTTTGCGTTCCATGAGAACCTTTAGTGCGCGGTGCGACGAAGGCAAGGTGATAGCACACCGCTCGCGGGGGAGCACGTCGCTGCGGATTTTACCTTTAATTTCATCAAGATAGTGGCCCTGGACGATCTAGCGTCGCGCGACCGGCGTCCGCCGCCGCGAACCCCGACCGAGACAATCCGAGGAGCCGTACCTTGCGCCACGCCACACCTTAAAGGACCTCGTCCTTGAGCTCAGGAAAGACCTTGCCGATCTTGCTCAGCAGGTAGGCGCCGTACGTGCCGTTGATGGCATGGACGTTGGCCTTGTCCCAACGCTCGCTGCTGTCGTCGCGCGCCGCGCTCGCGGCGGGGATCGGCAACGGCTTCACCTCGGCGTGGAAATTGGGGTCGAAGAAGAACGGCCACGACAGGCGGTCTGTCCCCGAGGAGTTGCGGACCCGGTGCGGCGTCGACTTGTAAAACCCGCCCGTCATGCGGTCGAGCATGTCGCCCAGGTTGCAGACGAAGGCGTCCGGCACCGGCGGGGCCGGGATCCAGCCGTTCGTCGCCTTCACCTCGAGGCCGCCGCTGTCGTCCTGCTTCAGGATCGTCAGCACGCCATAGTCGGTGTGCTCGCCGACGCCCCACGCCTCGCGCAGCGCCGCGCCCGTGGCCGGCGCCGGGTAATTGAAGATGCGGAAGAGCACGAGCGGGTCGCGCGTGTAGCGGTCGTGGAAGAAACCTTCCTCGAGGCCGAGGCTCAGCGCGATGCCGCGCATCAGCGCGTGGCCGAGCCCGGTCGCGGCGCTCAGGTATTCGAGCACCGCCGCTTTGAGCGCGGGCTGGTCCGCGGGGAACTGGTTGGCGCCGTGCAGCGGCAGGCCGGCCTTGACGTCGGGGTGCTCGGGCGGGAGCTCGCTGCCGAAATAGAGCCCTTCCTTGAGGTCGGGCTGGCCTGAGGTGAGCTCGCCGCCGACGGGGAAGTAGCCGCGCCACGCGCGCCCGCCCTTGGCCATGGAGAGCCGCAGCTTCGCGGCCGCGTCCTGGCTAAAAAACGCGCGGCTCGCCGCCTCCAGACGGCGCTGCAGGTCCGGATCGATGCCGTGGCCGACGACGTAGAAGAACCCGTGCTCGCGGCAGGCGCGGCCGATGGCCGCGGCCGCCGCGCGCTTGTCGCCGGCGTTGCGCACGAGCGCGCCCGCGTCGACGACGGGGATTTTATCTGGCGACAAGGGGTCCATGGCCGGGGTCCCTCGCTGGCTCAAACGGTCCTCAGGGCCCGGGCATCATAGCACCGCCGGCTCACTTCGCGGCGATGCAACCCGGGTCGCTGTTGGGTACGGGCTGCGCCAGTGAGGCCATCTGGCAGGTCCCCCCGATGTCGGCGGCGACTCCGACCCAGGCCAAGGGGGGGCTCCGGCTCATCGATGAGGCGGCGCATCTCGGACCCGGAGGACAGGGCGACGCCGCCTTTGGCGGGGTAGGTCATTTTCTGCGCGATCGAGGCCGCCTCCGGCGTCGACCTCGTGGCTAGGATCAGGACGGCCGACGCTTCGCGAACGTAGACCGCCGTACCGACGCCACCCGCGCCGCCCCAGGCGCCGGCCACGGTGTCATGGAGCTCGCCGGCGCCTTTGGCGCCGAAGCGATGCATCCCCGTGGACGCGGCGGCCGCGACTGCATCCGATTCGAGACACCAAGCACACCGCTGGTTTTGCGTGCTCGGCCGTCCACGGCTCAAAACACCGCGCAAACAGCGCCACGACGATCTTGGCACTATCGTTGCAAAAGAGCCCCCGAAGCTCATCGGCGCGGGCGGACCGGCATTGTCTTGCCGGGCGATTCGAACGAAGAACGCACCGCGATGTCGCGCGCCAGCTACATATTGAGGAGAGACCATGCTCGTCATTTCCCGCAAGCTCGTTACGCTTGCCTTCGGCACCGTCGCCGCCGTCCTGTCGTCGTGCCAGACCGTGCCGGTGGAGACGATCCCCGAAAACGCCGATCCGACCGCGCAGATCGACCAGCTCGAGAAGGCGCGCGACGCGGCCCTCGCCCAGAACGTCAACAGCCTCGCGCCGAAGAACTGGGCCGAGATGAACTCCCAGATCGACGAGGCGAAGCACGATCGTGACAGCGCCGCCGACTCCAAGACGATCCTGGAGCACGTCGCCCTCGGCAAGGCCTACCTGAAGAAAGCCAACGAATCCGCCCAGGTCGCCCGTTCCACCTTTCCCGACGTCATCGCTGCCCGTGACGCGGCCGTCGCCGCCAAGGCGCCGGACCTGATGCGCTCCGACTTCGACCCGATCGAAAAAGACTACAAGAACGCCACCGGCAAAATCGAAGACGGTAGCCTCAGCGTCGCGGAAAACACCCGCAAAGACCTGAAGGATCGCTACTCCGCCGTGGAGCTCAAGGCGATCAAGCAGGCCAACCTCGGCCACGCCTGGACGACCATCACCCAGGCGACCGGCGAAGACGCCGAGCAGTGGGCCCCGCGCTCGCTCGCCCAAGCCAAGGCGCAGGTCAAGCAGGCGGAAGTCTTCATCGACAACAACCGCCACGACACCGCCGGCATCGCCGCCCAGATGAAGACGGCCAATGCCGCGGTCGACCAACTCCTGACGGTCACCCGCCAGGCGAAAGTCGCCGGGAAGCAGGACGCCGAGTCGATCGTCCTCAACCAGCAGCATACGGCCGCCGAGCTGGCCGCCGAAAAAGCCGCCGTCGAGAAGACGGCCGCCGAGAAGGCCGCCCTCGAGGCCTCGTCGTCCGCCACCACCGCGAAACTCCAGACCGAAAACTCGCAGCTCGCCGCCCAACAGTCCTTCGAGAAGAAGTACGGAGCCGCCCGCGCCCGGTTCCTCCCGAACGAAGCGGAAGTCCTTCGTCAGGGCAATAACCTGCTGATCCGAATGAAGGGCCTCGATTTCGCCTCGGGCAAAGCCGCCATCCCCCCGAAGAACTTCAACCTTCTCAATAAGGTCGTCGAGACCGCCAAGGACCTCGGCGCCGCCAAGATCACCATCGAAGGCCACACGGACGCCGTGGGCAGCAAGAAGACCAACGAGAAGCTCTCGACCGAGCGCGCCGACGCCGTCGTCGAGTACATCGCCGCCAACGGCTTGGACCGCTCCAAAATCACCGCGGTCGGCTACGGCGACACCCGCCCCCTGGCCACCAACAAGACGCCCGACGGTCGCGCGCAAAACCGCCGCGTCGACGTGATCATCGAGCCGGGCACGGACCTCGCCGGACACTGACGAATGGATGCGGGCCCCCCCCGCATCAAATAAGAAGGCCTTCGACGCCCTGTCGAAGGCCTTCCGCCTTTAGCCCGCACTTTTTTGGCTTTTCGCCCGTCCTTTTCCCGCTCTTCGGGCCGAGCCCCCCGCCACACTTGGCTTTTTCACGAAACCCGGGCTAGATTAA
>JAYVWD010000535.1:0-7277 GCA_043786345.1 Pseudomonadota bacterium | reverse complement strand
ATGAACTTGCCCGCGTCGTCCGCCATCGTATCGTTGAAGATCCCTTGGAGCGTGGAGGTCCAGTCGGGGTCCTTCATCGGAAGGAGGTTGACGAGGTTGTTCAGGCGCTTCGTCGCCTCCGACTCCTGCCAGCCGCCCGCGATGCGGAACGGGTAGTGCGAGTGGTCGGAGCGGTGCAGCCAGAGCTTGGAATGCCCGCCGAGGTTGAACACCTCGTAATCGGACGGGGCGGCGCCGTGGAATCCGTCGGGACGCTTCCAGACCACGTGCATCGGGCCTCCTTATTTCCTAAAGACCACGGGATATTAGCACGTCCCGTGAGGAGCGGCTAGAGGAGAACCTTTTCCCTCAACTATCCCGCATTCCGGCCGAAAACCTAGGGGGCTGGCACCCGCTCCGGACAGCTCTCCTCCCCGGCGGTCGCGCCGCATGCGCTCGACCTCGGCCTCGACGGCGGCTACGTCCTCCACTCCGCCGAGTTCGGGCCGAAGGGCAAGTGGCTCCTGGTCGACGTGCGCGCGGGCACCGCCTTGACCCCGCCCGACAACCCGAACGAGGGCGTCACCAGTAATTTCGGCGACGACAACTGCGGGCGGAGCGGCAGCACCCTGGAAGTCTGGCTGGTGCGCGCCGACGGCTCCGACGCCCTGCGCCTCTTCCACGCCGATGCCGACAAGGAAGGCATCAGTGTTCCGAACACTTATCGCTTCGATGGGACCGAGAGTCACCTCTACCACCTGAAGGGCGCGGCCACCCTCGAGGCCTTCGACCTGCCGCAGTAAGCGCGGCAAAACGGCACCCATGTCTCGGGCATTCACCCCGTAGGGGATGCCGGGCGCGCTAGATCTTGCCCATCTTCCGGATCGACAGGTCCCCCGTCCCGGCCGCGGCCGAGATCGAGAACATGGCGTCGGCCTGGTCGACGAACTCGTTCGTCATCGAGCCCATCCCGGCCTTGAACGAGCTCTTGATGCGCGCGTCGCGCGGCAGCCGCACGGTGGCATTGCCGGTGCCGAGCTTCAGATTGAGGTGGCCGCGCGCCGGCGTCCGGGTCATCGAGACCTCGGCGTTGCCCGCGCCGATCTTGAGGTCGGCCGTTTCCCAGCTGCCATCGAGGACGACGTTGCCGCTGCCGGAGCGGCCATCGACCTGCGAGAGCTCGCCGCCGGCGACCGAGACGTTGCCGGCGCCGACCTTGTACGTGAGGATGCCCCGCGCCCGCTCCAGGGTGACGTCGCCCGAGCCGACGCTCAAGTCGTAACCGACCGGGCCCGCGGACCACGGCAGATCGACGCGGATGGCGACGACGCAGTGCGGGGGCGGGAGGACGTCGGGGGCCTTGTTGACGACCTTGAGCTCGGAGCCGCTGAGCTCTACAGTAAGGGTGCAGCCGGCGTCGAAGCGGATTTTGGTGGCGTGAACCGAAGCCGGGCGCAGGTCGGTGCCGCGGACCGTGACCGGGCCGGCGGCCTGATCGACGACGAGCCGCTTGACGGTGGCGCCCTCGAAGGTTTTGGCAATTTCGTCGGCCTTCGCTACATTGGTCACGATGACCAAGCCGAAGGTGAGGACCGCTAGCGCTTTTATGGTGTGTCGCACGGGCCCGCAATAGCGGAAACTAGGGGTCTATGCAACATAAAATCCCCGCCAAACTGGCGCGCCAATACATCTTTGGGGCTTACGCTGCCGGCCTCCTCGCCGCCGGGCCGGCCCGCGCCGGCGCCCTCCATGAGGACGGCAAGGCCGGGATCCGCTTCCGGATTCCTTTTGCGCAGTATGAGGAGAAATCCGGCGCTCAGGTGACGGCCCTGGTCCTGGCCGACCCGCGGGTCAAGATTCCGACGGGCATCGAGATCACCAGCGGCGTTTACGACGCCACCGGCGAGCCCTTCCTCGTCGTCTGGACGAAGACGGAGGGCGTTCCCCCGACCCAAAAACAGCTCCTCGACCTGGCCGGGGCCTCGCCGTTCCTGCGTCGGCTGATGCCCTGGACGCGGGGGTTGCCCGAGGACCTGCACTTCGATGCCGAGGCGCTGCGCGGCTCCGGCACGCTCAAGCCGTCGGGCGGGCTCAAGGGGCGCGCGCTCCTGCAGGTGACGCGCGAGGGCTCGGTTTTCGTCGGGCTTTTCTACCGGGGCGCCGGCGACGCCGAGCTGCTCGACCAGGTGGGGGAGGGGCTCGCGGTCCTGCCGGGGCGGGGCGTCCGCTTCGCGGAGCTGGCTCCGGGCGGCCTCACGCTCCGCGCTTTGATCGCGGTCGCGGCGGCGGTGCTGATCTTCGGATTGGGGCTCGGGGCGCTTACTTGGCGCCGGCCGCGTATCGTGCCGCCAGCGACCTGAGCACGGGCTGAGCGGGGAGGTGCAGACCCCGCCGGTGGTGCGCCAACTTCCAGCCCCACGCAACCACTGCCATATTGATGGCGGCGATGCCGAGGGTGATGTAAAGGGCGATGGTCATGGGCGTCTCGACGCTTGTTCATGTCGCTGTTTGCTATCTGCAAACGTATGTAGACGAACGGTTCAACGCTGTAAACAGGATTGGTTAGTTTGGGTCGTCCTTCCCCCCGCATGCATGCCGAGTATTTCAAGAGCATTTACGGCCACGATGACGCCGCCTCCTTCTTGAGGTCCCTGTTTGCCAGCGCGCTCGGCGGCGAGGGGCACAGCTCCCTGCGGTCCTGGGCCCAGGTTCTCGGCATCAACCCCGGCTTTTTGTCGCAGGTCCTCCACGGCAAGCGCCGGCTCTCCGACGCCAAGGCCATCAAGATCGCCGAGACCCTCGGCATGGAGGAGCGCGAGTCGCGCTATTTTTGCCTGTTGGTGCGCCGGGATACGGCGAAGAGCGAAAGCCTTCGCAAGAGCCTCGACGGCGAGATGCGGGAAATCGGCCGGGCGCTTGAGGGCGAGGCGCTGGACGCCGAAAGCTTTGCCGCGATCCACGACTGGTACCACGTTCCCATATTGGAAATGATCTACATCGAGAAGCTGACCTACGAGCCGGAGTCGATCGCGGCTCGGCTCGGCATTCAGGTCGTCGAGGCCTCGGTCGCGCTCGAGCGCCTCGAGCGCCTCAAGCTCATTCAGGTGGGCGCGGACGGGCGCTATGAGCGCACCGAGGCCAACTTCCGCTTCCGGAGCCCCCACCGCAACGAGGCCTTCGGCCGCTTTCACCGCCAGATGATGGCGTTGGCGCTCCGCGCGATGGACCGCCGCCCGATGACGGAGCGCGTCATCATGTCCCAGACCTTTTGCGTCAACGCCGCGCAGGTCGAGGAGGCGCGGCTCATGACGCGCGAATACATCGAGAAGATGGCCGGCCTCTTCGACCGGTCGGGCGAGCACGAGGACTGCTACCAGCTCAACGTGCAGTTCTTCCGCCTGACCGACGGCGAGCCGAAGGCGCTCTGACGGGGGCTCACGCGACGAGCCGGGCGACGGCGTAGGCGGCCGCGGCGGCGGCGAGGCCGATGGCGGTCGTCGTCAGGGCGCTGCGCCACGGGCGGTCCGAGATCAGGCGCCCTTTGACGAATCCGAAGCCGAAGAGGGCCGCCACCGTCGCGAGCACAGAGTACCCGAGCCCGCGCCGGACGTCCCCGGTGATGATATAGGGGGCGAGCGGTATCAGCCCGCCAGCGCAATAAGCGGCGGCGATGGTGCCGGCGCTGCGCAGCGCCTGGCGCGGGTCCGGCTCCTCGATCCCGAGCTCGAAGCGCATCATGAAATCGACCCAGCGTTTTCGGTCGGCGGTGACCGCCTTGACGACGATCTTGAGCGGCTCGCCCAGGAGGCCGAAGCTCTTGAAAATTTGCGCCACCTCGGCGCGCTCGGCCTCGGGCATGTCGCGCGTCTCGCGCTCCTCCCGGCGCTGCTCGCGCGCGAAGTGCTCGACGGCGGTGCGCGCCGCGAGGTAGCCGCCGAGCCCCATGGCGATCGCCCCGGCCGCGACCTCGGCGAGTCCGGCGGCGAGCACGACGTGGGTCGCGTCCGTCGCGCCGCTCAGACCGGCGGCCAGCGCGAACGGGACGGTGAGGCCGTCCGAGACGCCGATCACGATGTCCTTGAGCAGTTGCGTGGACGTGAAATGGCGCTCGTGCCCGGCGGGGATGAGGGTCGTGGACGTAACGGACAAGGCGGCCTCCTCGGACGGTCGCTGAGCTTATACCCCGGGTCAGGAGCATCTTGCTACGAGGGCGCCGGGCACGGTACCGTCGAAGGCATGAAAAACCTGACCAACGTCCAGCGCACGGACGTCCCCGCCGGCGCCTTCGAGCGGCCGGCGGACTATACGAAGCCGGGCGATCCGGCCGGGACGGCCGCGGCCGCGGCGTCGGCGGCGCACCCCTGAGCCATAGGTTTTTCGAAAAAAAACCCGGCAGGGGCCGGGGTTTTTTTCAGCGGGCGCCGTCGATCAGCCCGCGCGCTTCTTCGGCTCCGGGCCGCCCGTCTGCGCCTTCTGGCCGTGGTAACGCTTCACGAACTCCTCGAGCACGATGCGCTGCTCGGACGAGAACGCCGCGAACTGTACGCCCATTCCCGGCGTCAGATCCTTGCGCTCGGCGACCGGCGCCTGCACCCAGATCACCGTGCCGCGGGTCATCAGGGTTTCCTTGCTGTCCGGGATCGTGAACGTCAGGTCGATGTTCGCGCCCGTCGGCAGCGGCTTGGTCGTCTGGATGAAGACGCCGCCGGCGCCCAGGTCCTTGCAGAAATCGAACAGGTAGTGGCCGTCCGCCTTGTAGTCGACGAGCAGCTGGATCGGCACGCGCCGGTCGATGCGGCCGTCGTCGCCGGCGCCTCCTACAGCCGTTCCCGCGACGGGGCGCTTGGCGCGGCCTTCCGGAGCGTTGCCGCCGGTGGTGCCGGTCTTGGTCTTCGGGGAGCCCTTCTTCGCTGCCATCGGATCGTGCCTCCTGGTGCTCTGTCTATCTCTTCGAGTCTCTCTTCGTCGCATTCACGAGTTTTTTTACGTTCGCGTTATGTTCTTTGAGTGTCTTGGAAAAATGGTGGTGGATAGATCCCGGAATGAGCACGTAATAATAGTAACCTTCGTTGGACGGCGTTAGCACGGCCGCCAAGGATTTGGCGCTCGGAGCGCCGATCGGGGTCGGCGGCAAACCCTTGTGGATCCTGGTGTTGTAGGGGTTTTTCGCGTTCGACAGGTCAGCCCATTTGAGGTCGCCGTCGTAATCCGCGATCCCGTAAGGGATGGTCGCGTCGATCCCTAAGGGAACATTGTCTTTCAGGCGGCGCCAGATGACCTCGGAGACGTAGGAGCGCTCCTCGTCGAGCTTGGTCTCGCGCTCGATCAGGGACGCGAAGTTGACCGCGCTCTCGAGGGTCAACCCCCTATTTTTGATGTCGATTTCATAGTCCTTCGGGAGGTTCGTCCAGAAGGTCTTCACCATGTCGGTGAGCACCTGCATCCCGGTCGGCATCGCGGTGTACGTGTAGGTCGCCGGGTAAAGGAAGCCTTCCAGGGTCTGGCCCGGGACCCGCAGGCTCGCGAGCAGCGCCTTGTCGGTCGCCAGGCGGGTCAGCTCGACGATGTGGCCGACCTGGTTGGCGGCGAGGCGCTCGAGGACCTGCTTCAGCATGAATCCTTCCGGGATGGTAAGGCTCAGGACGACCGGGTCGTAGGTGGCGCCGCGGGTGATCCGGTCCTCGATCTGGCGGGGCGAGACCTTGCCCTCGAAGCGGTAACGCCCGGCCTGGTAGCGCGCGTAGTTGCCCTGGAGCTTCACCCAGACGTGGAAGACCATCTCGCTCGACACGAGCTTGTTCTCGTCGAGCAGGTGCGAAAGCTTAGCCAGGCCGGTGCCGGGCGCGACCTCGATGACGCGCTCGGCCTCGAGCTGGACCTCGGTCCCCGACCACTGCTGGAGCTTGAGCCAGCTCCCGCCAGCAGCCAGAGCCGCCCCGAGCCCGAGCACCGCGAGGATCTTGACGAGCCGCGCCACGGAGTCCCTTTCGCGAGGTAAGAGTCTCCCGAGGATAACACGGCGAGGGCGCCGATATGGCCGGCCCGTCCTTGTAAAGGCCCGTGAAACCTAACCTAAATTTCATCTCGTGCGGATTTCCTAAATACAGGGGCCCGAGCCGTCGATAGGGCTCAAGGCAAAACTCCGGAGGTGCAGGCATGAAGTGCGTCGACACGTTCCCGACCAACGAAAAAGCGCAGGAAATCCGTGGCTTCCTCAAGTCCAAGGGCATCGACGCCAAGGTGACGGTTGACCCGGTCGAGGGCCTTTACCCGGAGCACAGCGATTACCACCACGGCCGGGTCGCGGTGATGGTCGCCGATAAGGACCTGGCGTCTGCGGAGCGCCTCGTACGCCCCGTACCAATGCTTAAGGCCTCCTGAGATCTTTTAATAAAAACTTCCCATTTCTATTTAAATTATGTATAGTTCCGCCCTTGTTTGAGATCAAATGACGGGTGGATGGAAATGACTGCGCTGAACCGCATCGTGGTGGCCATGTCGGGGGGCGTCGATTCCTGCGTCGCCGCGGCCTTGCTCAAAGAGCAGGGCTACGACGTGATCGGCATCACCATGCAGCTCTGGGACCACGCCAAGGGTAGCGGCGAGGAGCGTTTCGACTCCTGTTGCTCGCTCACCGACGTGCACGACGCCCGGCTCTCGGCCCACAACCTCGGCATCCCACACTACGTCGTCAACTACGAGCGCGAGTTCAAGGCCGGCGTCGTCGACTATTTCGCGGCCGAATACGGCAAAGGCCGGACGCCAAACCCGTGCGTCATGTGCAACAGCAAGCTCAAGTTCGACCACCTGATGGAGCGCGCCCTGGCCCTCGGCGCCGAAAAGGTCGCGACCGGCCACTACGCGCGCCTCATCCATCCGGACGGCGGCGGCACGCCCGAGCTGCGTACCGGCCTGGATCCCAACAAAGACCAGAGCTACTTCCTCTTCGACGTCCGGCCGGACTACCTCGCCCGCGCGGTGTTCCCGCTCGGCGGCATGACCAAGCCGGAAGTCCGCGAGATCGCGGCGCGCTTCGGCATCCACACGGCGGCCAAGAATGAGTCGCAGGAGATCTGCTTCGTCACCGGGCGGCGCTACACCGACTTCCTCGAGCAGCATTACCCCGAGGTCACCCGCGGCCGCGCCGGCGACCTCGTCGACACCGACGGCCGCGTCCTCGGCCAGCACGTCGGAATCCACCTCTTCACGGTGGGTCAGCGCAAGGGCCTCGGCGCGATCAACAGCCTCGTCCCGAAGTACGTCAAGTCGATCGACGCCAAGACGAACCGCGTGGTCGT
>JAYVWD010000534.1:0-1915 GCA_043786345.1 Pseudomonadota bacterium | reverse complement strand
GACCTGAAGGCGACGAGGTGCAGCGCCGAAACCTCGGTGCCCCAACGCCTTCAGGTCGCGGACCATTTCGCGCCAGCGACTAGCTAGAATGCGCCGGCGGAATCGGCAGCAGGGAGCGGGCGTCAGGAGTTCTTCCGACGATAGAAAAAGTACTCGCCGACGTTGCCGCAAGGATCCTGGAAATAGACGCTGCGGCCGTCGCTGCGATCGTACGGACCTTTGAGGAGCTTGGCGCCGTGCTCCTGGATGTGGACGGCAAAGGCGTCCACGTCCTCGGGTGTCGGCGCGAAGAAGCCGTAATGATCGAGCGTCTGCCAGCCGTCGCGGGCCTTGTGGAGGGCCGTCGACTCGAGCCCGTGCTCGGGTTTCGAAACGGCCATCCGCGCCGTCTTGATGGCGAGGACGTCGTCGCCGGCCTGAAAGAAAAGGACCTCGCCGCGGTCTTCGACCAGGGTGAGGCCGAGCGCGTCGTGGAACCAGCGGCGGGCCGTGCCGATGTCCTCAACGACGAGGCCCAGATGATTCAGGCCGCCGATGCGGACCTTCATAGAGCGGTACCGGTCCGGATGTGAGCGCGATCCGCGCTGGATTTCAGACCAGAGGTGTAGGTCCCGGGCGACGGCGTGGAGAGCGCGTGGCGCAGCACGCCTTTGACCGTCGAAAGGAACGGCCCGGCCAATGAGAACTGACGGAGCTGGAAGCGGTCGGTGCCGCCGCCGTTGACGCCCTGATGCGCCGAGACGCCGGCGACGAAGCCCTCTTCCTTGAGACAGCTCACCGTCGTGGCGTCATAGGCGCCGAACGGATAGGCGAAGGAGCGCGCGGCGCGTCCGAGGTGCTGGGCCGTGACGGCGCGGGCCTTGGCGATGAGCTGGCGCTGCTCGCCGTAGGAGCGCGTCGTGAGGTCGACGGCTTCATGACCGAGGACGCCGATTTCCCAGCCGCGGCGGCCAAGATCGCGGAGCAGAGGCCAGGTGATGGTTCCGCCCTGCTCGCCCACCGCGGCGGTCGCGATGAAGAGGGTCGCGGGGGCCTTCAGCTTTTCGAGGGTTTCGAGCAGCGTCGGCTCGACGGGTATGTGCCCGGAACTCTCGACGACGAGGCAGACGGTGCGGCCCGTGCCGGGCGTGACGGCGTCGCTCAGGGTCGTGAATCGATAGCCGAGCTTGCCTAGCAGCCAGCAAACGAATCGCAGGAGCAAGACCGAGGGGTGCGAGCTTCGGTGTGAGAGAAGGGGGGCTGCATTGAGGATCAGAGTTTTCGAGGACGCGGGCAAAATGTGGTACCTAGTCATGGGGCTCTTCAATGCTGATTATAATTAACTAGTTTGCAGAAGTCACGTTAAGCGCATCATAAGAATCGCGGCAGATTTTCAAGTGCTTGATTTAATTGAAAAACTAAGAATGGCCGTGGAGGTCCGCGGGCTCGTCTATCTGGGTATTGCCGGGCTCACGGCCGAACCGGACTTTCCCCGATTCAAGTCCTGGCTCGGACGCGGGGATCACGCCGGGATGGACTACCTCGAGCGCAACCTGCACCTGCGCGAGGACCCGGCGCAGCTGTTGGCCGGGGCGCGTACGGCCATCATCGTCGGGCTCGACTACTTCCTGGGTGACCGGCTGCCGCGCGGCGAGGCCGGCGATCCGCCGCGCATCGCGCAGTACGCGCGGCTGCGCGACTACCACAGGATCATGTGGAAGGCGGGTGGGGAGATCCTCGCGGACTATTGGCGGCTGAGCGGGCGCCAGGGCGAGGGTCGCGTCGTGGTCGACTCGGCTCCCATTCTCGAGCGCGCGCTCGCGGCCCGGGCCGGCGGCGGGTTCATCGGCAAGAACACCTGCCTGATCGACCCCGAGCGCGGCAGCTTCCTGCTGCTCGGGGAGATCCTGATCACCGACGCCCTAGCGGACGAGGA
>JAYVWD010000533.1:0-2748 GCA_043786345.1 Pseudomonadota bacterium | reverse complement strand
CCGAGACCGACCGGGAGCGCGAGGTCATCCTCGAGGAAATCCGCCGCGGCAACGATAGCCCCGGCTCCAAGGTCGGCCGCCGCATCTTCGAGCTGGCCTTCGCCGGCAACGAGGCCGGCCGTCCCATCATCGGGAGCGAGGAAAGCGTCGCCGGCTTCACCCGCGAGCAGATCTACGGGTTCTACCGGAAGTGGTACCAACCCCAGAACCTCCGGGTCCTCTGCGTCGGCGACTTCGACAGCGACGAGATGCTCGCGATGATCGGCAAAGCCTTCGGCCACCTCAAGCCCGCGCAGCTGCCGCGCCGTCGCCACCCCGTGTGGAGCGAAGAGCAAGCGCTCGCGCGCCGCTCGATGGGCGACGGCACCGGGCCTTCGGTCACCATCCTCAAAGGCGACTACCAGCAGCCGCGCCTCGAGATCGCGTTCCTGGTGCCGCCGGCCGAGCACGCCGACGGCCCCGCGCTCGACCTGGCGGCGTTCGCGCTCGGATCGGGCGAGATCAGCCGCTTCAACCGCCGCCTCCGCGACAGCGAAGCCGTCGTTTCCTCGGTCGGCGCGTCGGTTTACGCCCCTAAATTCGGCGGCATCTTCGAGCTGAGCGCGCTGACGCCGACCGAGTCGTTGATCGACGCGACGCAGGCCCTGGCGCGCGAAATCGCCAAGCTGCGCACCTCCGAGCCGGTGACCGAGGACGAGCTGACCCGGGCGAAAGCCAACCTCAAAGCCGACCGCATCTTCCGCGACGAAACCGTCGAGGGCCAGGCGCGAAGCCTCGGCTACGGCATGCGCACCAACTACAAGCTCCAGTACGACGAGGTCTACCAGGCCCTGATCTCCAGCATTCCCGAGACGGCCCTCACCGGCGCCTTGGACCGCTGGCTCTCGAAGGAACGCGCCTTCGTCGTGCTGCTGGTGCCCGAGGCCCTGGACATCACCGAAGCGTCGGTGCGCGCCGCCTTCCTCAAAGGCTGGCAGGACGGCGAAAGCCGCGCCGTCCAGAAGAAGGCGCCGGACCTCGCCCGGAAGAGCGCCGCCAAGAAGGACGACACGGCGGTCATCAAGCTCGCCGACGGCATCGAGTTCATCTACCGCCAGAACGAGAGCGCGCAGCTCTTCACGCTCACTGCCGCCACCGAAGGCGGCCTGCGCGCCGAAGACGAGCGCACGGCCGGCATGCACTATGCGATGGCGGGCCTTTTGGCGACCGGCAGCCGCAAACACGAGTACGAAGAGCTGATGCGGACCGTGGAGGGCCTCGGCGCCGTGCTCGAGGGCTTCTCCGGCAAGGACAGCTACGGCTTCCACCTGCAGGGCCTCACCGAGCAGATCGAGCAGCTCCTCGAGCTCTTTTCGGAGTATCTGCTCGAGCCGCAGTTCCCGGACGAGCAGTTCCAGTCCCTCAAACGGGAAATCGAGCAGACGATCGAGACCCAGGACGATTCGCCGTCGGGCATCTGCGTGCGCCAGTTCCAGAAGCTGGTCTACGGGCGCCACCCTTACCACCTGCCCCTCTATGGGACGGCCTCGTCCGTCGCCGGTCTCACCAGTGCCGGCCTCCTCAAGCACTACGAGACCTCGCGCGACGCCGGCCCCTGGTGCCTCGCCGCCACCGGCTCCATGGAGCCCGCGCGCGTCGCCGCGCTCGTCGCCAAGGCGGTGGAGCGCTTCCGGCCCCGCGCGGCCAAACGGGTCTTTGCCAGCGAGGCGGCCCGGCTCTCCGGCGAAACCGGCTCGGCGCGGCTGCCGAAGGACCGCGAGCAGGCCCACATCGTCTACGGCTTCAAAGGCCTCGACTGGGGCGATAAGGACCGCCATGCCCTCGACGTCCTCACCAACGTCCTTGGCGGGCACGGCGGCCGGCTTTTCAAGGAGCTCCGCGACAAGGACAGCCTCGCCTACACGGTGAGCCCCATCGTCGCCTACGGCCGCCACGGCGGCGTCATCGGCGCCTACATCGCCTGCGCGCCGGCCAAGAAGGAGCGCGCCCTCGACCAGCTTCGCCACGAGATCATGAAGCTCCGAGACGAGCTCCCGACCGCGTCCGAGCTCGACCGCGCCCGCAACCACATCGTCGGTACGCACGAGCTGAGCCTCCAACGCAGCGACGCCCAGACGAGCTCGATGGCGCTGATGCAGCTCTACGGCTATGGTTGGGACGATTTCCTTAAGTATCCCGACAAGATAGCGGCGGTGACCGGGGCCGACGTGCAGGTCGTCGCCCGCCGCCTCTTCGACGCGTCCAAGGCGACCGACGTCATCGTCGGGCCGGAGGCCGTCAGCGGGTCGGAAGCCTCCTGAAGCGGCCGGACTTTCCGAATCTAGGAGTGTGCAATCCGGCGTATCTGTTCTAAATTCGCCGCGGCAACAGAAATTGGAATCGCTGAGTGGGGATCCGGATGAGCTGGTTGCGACGGACCGTTTCTTCCTCCATTGGTGGCAAATATCTGGTGGCCCTTACGGGTCTGGTGATGGTCGGCTTCCTGGTTGCGCACCTTGCCGGCAACCTCCTCGTCTATGCCGGCCCCCTGGCGCTCCACGACTACGCCGAGGGGCTGCGCAAATTCCCCGCCGTTCTCTGGGCCTTACGCCTGGGCCTCATCGTTTCGGCGCTCCTGCACGTGTTCCTCGCCACCAAGCTCAACCTCGCCAACAGGGCCGCCCGCCCGATCACTTACTTCAACAAGAGCTACCGGAAGGCCACCTATGCGAGCCGGTCGATGTTGCTCACCGGGATCCTGCTGCTCCT
>JAYVWD010000532.1:0-2220 GCA_043786345.1 Pseudomonadota bacterium | reverse complement strand
ACCCCCAAGTCTTTGACAGCTTGTCGATCCGGACGACCATGATAAGTAGACGCCCCATGAGCGACGTTTCGTGCAGACCGGTCCTGGATCTCCTGGACCACTTGGAGTCGGGCGGCCGTTCCGTCGAGGCCTTCCTCGCGCGGTACCGGGAGCGTCTTGGCCCCGTGGATGCCGCGCGCCCCGAGGTCACGAGCGCCTGGATGCGCCAGGCGCGCGCCCGCATTCCGTGGCGGCACTGGGTCGTCTTCGTCGACCTCTGGTGCGAGACCGTCGGGCCGGATGCCGAACGCGACTGGGCCCGTAGGAGCGTCGAGACGGGGCGGGCGCGTTGGACCCAGATTTTTCCCTATGCCCTCCGGTTGATCACCAGCCCGGCGCAGCTCTACTGGCTCTCGAACCGGGCGTCCGCCCAGTCCTTCCCGAACGTCCGCGCCACGATGGCGACCCTCGCGGACGGACGCCTGCAACTCGAGTTCAGCCTGCGCCCGGAGGACGAGCCGAGCATCGCCACCTTCCGGGTCACCGGATACATGCTGGCGGGCTTGCCGCGCCTGATCGGGTTGCCGGCCGCCATCGTCGAGGCGGAGCTGGCGCCGACGCGTGCCCTCTACCGCATCACCCTGCCACCCTCGTTCACCCTTTGGGCGCGGATGATGCGGCATTTCAAGGCATTTCTGGCAGTGCGGAGCCTGGTCCGGGAACTCGGCGGGAAGGAGGACGCGACGCAAGAGCGGTACGCCCGCCTTCGCGAGGCCCACGCCGAGCTCGAGGAAAAGGTCCGTCAACGAACGCTCGCCCTCGAGCGGCAGGTCGCCGCCCTGCACGAGGCGGAACGGATCGCCCACCTCGGCAGCTGGGAGTGGACGTTCGCACAGGACGTCCTCGTGCTGTCCGAAGAGTGCCGGCGCATCCTCGGACTCGATGAGGGAGGCACCCTCCCGAGCAAGGAGGAGCTCAAGAGCACGGTCTTACCCGAGGACCTCGAGCGGGCGCGGCTCACGGCGCTCAAGGCCTTCTCGGGCGAGGCGCCGTTCGACCTGGAAGTGCGCATCATGCACCGCGAAAGCGGCCTCCGGCACGTGCATGCGCGCGCCGTGATCCACCGCGATCCCGCGGGGCGACCGCAGCGGTTCGTCGGCACGGCCCACGACGTCACGCTCCGCAAGACTTATGAACAATCGATCGTTCAGGCCATGTTGGCGGCGGACGCGGCAAACCGCACGAAGTCCGCGTTTCTGGCGAACGTCAGCCATGAGATCCGCACGCCGATGACCGCCGTCCTCGGGTTCACCGACCTGTTGCACGATCCGCGCTGCACGGCCGAGAAGCGGGGCGAATACGTCGAGCGCATCCAGCGGAACGGCCGCCATCTGCTGGCCCTGATTGACGATCTGCTCGACCTGTCGCGCATCGAAGCGGGGCGCCTCGTCGTCCAGCTGAGCGCCTTCCCGCCGGCGCAGGAGCTCATGCAGACCGTCGAGTCCCTGCGCGGCCAAGCCGACGACCGCGGTCTGAGCCTCTCGCTCGAGATCGAGGACGGCCTGCCGGGCGAGCTGCTGAGCGATCAGCTCCGCTTCCGGCAGATCCTGCTCAACGTCATCGGCAATGCGCTCAAATTCACCGACGTGGGTGGCGTCACCGTCCGCGCCGCGGTCCTCGAGACCGCCGGCGCCACGATGCTCGAGGTCGCGGTTCAGGATTCCGGAGTCGGCATTCCGACCGCCCTTCAAGCCCGCCTGTTTCAGCCGTTTTCCCAGGCGAAATCGCCGCATGAAGCCGGACGCGGAGGCACCGGCCTCGGGCTGACCCTGGCCCGCGACCTGGCGCGGGCGCTCGGCGGGGACCTGACCCTGGACGCAAGCGAGGAAGGCGAGGGGAGCACCTTCGTTCTGCGCGTCGCGATGCCGCCGGTCGGCGCCGAAATCCACGCCGCCGCGCGCGCGCCCATCGCCGTGGCCGAGAACGCCAAGACGCTGTTGCCGGCGGGCGCGCAGATCTTCCTGGTGGAAGACAACCCGGACATCCGCGAGCTCGTCCAGTGGCTCCTGCGGGAGGCCGGCGCCACCGTCTCGACGGCCTCCAGCGCCGAGGAGGCCCTCCCCCGCATCCTGTGCGAGAAGGTCGACCTCGTCCTCATGGACATGGGCCTCGGCGCCCTCGACGGCTTCCACGCGACGCGCCTCTTACGGCAACGCGGTTACCGGCGGCCGATCGTCGCGC
>JAYVWD010000531.1:0-12929 GCA_043786345.1 Pseudomonadota bacterium | reverse complement strand
TCGATCGCGATGACCTCACGCGGCAGGCGGACGACGTCATAAACTCG
This sequence comes from Pseudomonadota bacterium, assembly GCA_043786345.1. Taxonomy (GTDB): domain Bacteria; phylum Bdellovibrionota_B; class Oligoflexia; order Oligoflexales; family CAIYRB01; genus JANOTL01. The sequence continues at coordinate 12,882 of JAYVWD010000531.1, read as the reverse complement.
GACCGGCTTCATGAGACGCTCCTTCGCGGCGGGATTCGCCCGAGTCCCTGCATGGGAAATGCCAGCCGGCCTCAGCCGAGCGCGTCGGCGACCTTTTCCGGTTCCTCGGTGAGAACCCCGGCATGCGCCTCGAGCGCCATGCGGAGCCGCCCGAGGTCGAGCGCGTTCTCCCAGCGCGCGACGACGATCGTCGCGACGCCGTTGCCGATCAGGTTCGTGATCGCGCGCGCCTCGGACATGAAGCGGTCGATCCCGAGGAGCAGCACGAGGCCCGCGACCGGCACCGTGCCCGTCGCCGACAGCGTCGCCGCCAGCGTGATGAAGCCGCTGCCCGTCACCGCCGCGGCACCCTTCGAGGTCAAGAGCAGGACCGCGAGGATCGAGAGCTGCTGCCAGAGCGACAAGGGGACGTTCGTCGCCTGCGCCACGAACAGCGCCGCCATCGTCAGGTAGATCGAGGTCCCGTCGAGGTTGAACGAGTAGCCGGTGGGCACGACGAGGCCGACGACGGGCTTCGCGCAGCCGGCATTCTCGAGCTTGGTCATGAGCCGCGGCAGCGCCGCCTCGGACGAGGACGTGCCGAGGACGATGAGGATCTCCTCGCGGATGTAACGGAGGAATTTGAAGATGTTGAAGCCCGCCAGCCGGGCGATGAGGCCGAGCACGCCGACGACGAAGAGCGCGCAGGTCAGGTAGACGCACGCCACCAGCTTGCCCAGGGAGACGAGCGAGTGGATCCCGTACTGCCCGATCGTGAACGCCATGGCGCCGAAGGCGCCGAGCGGCGCGGCGCGCATGACGAGGCCGATGACGCCGAAGAGCGCGTGCGAGGCCAGGTCGATCAGGTCGACCAGGGGCCGCCCCCGCGGCCCGAGCTTCGCCAGGGCCAGGCCGAAGAGCACGGCGAACAGCAGGACCGGCAGGACGTCGCCGCTGGTGAACGCGCCGACCGCCGAATCGGGGATGACTTTGAGGACGAAGTCGACGAAAGACAAGGACTTGGCGTTGGTCGTATAGGTCGCGAGGGCGGTGACGTCGATGGTCGCGGGGTCGGCGTTGACGCCCTCGCCCGGCCGGAAAAGGTTGGCGACCACGAGGCCGATCACCAGCGCCAGTGTCGTCACGCCCTCGAAGTAGAGGAGCGCCTTGAGCCCGACGCGGCCGACCTCCTTCATATCGCCCATCTTGGCGATCCCGGCGACGACCGTGGCGAAGACGATCGGCGCGATCATCATCTTGATGAGTTTGATGAAGCCGTCGCCGAGGGGCTTCATCGCGGCCCCGGTCGTCGGGGCAAAATGGCCGAGCGCGGCGCCGATGGCGATCGCGACCAGGACCTGCACGTATAAGTGCGCATAGAATGGTTTTTTCGCGGGGGTCGACATGCGGATGGAGTCTAGACTTTCCCGGCCGCAACAAGCAATCTCACTTGAGTTACAGCCCAATCGCATCCCGAAAAAATGTCGCGCTTTGATCTCCTGGAGGGTGAGCCATGAAGGGTCTACTGCTTGGTGCCGCGCTTGCGTTCTATGCCGGTGACTCCGGCCTGAAGGACCAGACGGCCGCGCTGTCCGACGAGATCCTCCAGCACGGCAAGGCCTATGCCGACCTGCATGAGCTCACCGACATCGGCTCGCGGCTCGCCGCCTCGCCGGGGGCCGAGCGCGCCGTCGCCTGGGCCAAAGCGAAAATGGAGGCCTACGGCTTCGACAAAGTCCGCCTGCAGGCGACCCAGGTTCCCGTCTGGACGCGCGGCGACACCGAGCGCGCGACGCTGACCGACGGCGCCGACGCGGTCGCGCCCCTTCGCGTCGCGGCCCTGGGCGGCAGCGTCGGGACCGGCGAGGCCGGCGTCGAGGCGCAGGTGGTCGAGGTGCATTCCCTCGACGAGGTCGCGCGCCTCGGCAGCGCGGTGCGCGGCAAAATCGTCTTCTACAACCGCCCGATGGACCCGAACCTGGCGGACACCTTCACGGCATATTCGCGCGCCGTCGACCAGCGCACGGCCGGCCCCTCGGTCGCCGCCCGCTACGGCGCCGTCGCCGTCCTCGTCCGCACGCTGACGCCCCAGCTCGACGACGACCATCCGCACACCGGCATGCTCTCCTACAACATCGGCGACCCCAAGATCCCCGCCGCGGCCGTCAGCACGCACGGCGCGAACGAGCTGTCGCGGCGGCTCGCGGCCAATCCGCAGCTCCACGTGAAGCTCGAGCTCGCCTGCGCCCGCAACGGCACGGCGACGGGCTACAACATCATCGGCGAGGTCACGGGCAGCGAAAAGCCGAATGAAATCGTCGTCGTCGGTGGCCACATCGACAGCTGGGACCTGGGCCCCGCGGCCCACGACGACGGCGCGGGCGTCGTCCAGTCGCTCGAAGTCGGGCGCGCCATCAAGGCCCTCGGGCTGCGGCCGAAGCGCACGATACGCACGGTCCTGTTCATGGCGGAGGAAGAGGGCGGCTGGGGCGCGGACACCTATGCCCAGGCGGCCCGCTCCAGCGGCGAAACGCACATCGCCGCGATCGAGAGCGACCGGGGCGGCTTCGCCCCGACCGGCTTCGCGACGACGGGCGGCGCCTCGGCCGTGCAAAAGCTCAAGGCCTTCGCGCCGCTGCTCGCGCCCCTGCACGCCGACGAGATCACCGAAGGGGACAGCGGCACGGACGTCGAGCCGCTGAGGGCGGTCGGCGCGGTCGCGATCGGCTTCATCCCGGTCAGCACGCACTATTTCGACTTCCACCACGCCGAGACCGACGTGTTCGCCGCGGTCCGTCCGGATGAGCTCCACGCCGGCGCGGCGGCCATCGCGACGCTGGCCTGGTCGATCGCCGAGCAGGGGCTATAATTAACTGAATTTATTCAGTTAAATGAGATATCTGAACGGTCCCCAAGGGCGGCCGGACGTACACGGCGCGCTTCGCCCCGAAAAACAACCTGAGCGCGGCGTTCGCGCACGGGGCGACGGCCGCGGGGCGCACGGGATTTGCGCCGCTCGCCGCGACCTACTCGCCGGCCGGGGACGCGCTCGTGATCGCGGGAACGGTGACCCAGAAGGGCGGCGCGGCCGTCGTCGTCGTCGTCGAGGTGGACCGGCTCGGCAACGGGCTCAGGGTCCTGAGCGGGTCGTTCGCGATGACGCCGCAGATGGTCACCGGGGCGCGATTTTTACCGGCATACCTGACCGATTTCCCGTGAGACCTCGCGTCCCGCCTCAGGCGCTGATGGCCCGGACCCGCTGCTGCGCCATCGACGCTTTTTGAAGGCGTTCCATGATGCGCACGCGCTCGGCCGCGCCGTCACTCCGTGGGGCCTCCTGGAGTCCCTCCTTGGCGTTGAACGCGAGCACGCGCTCGAGGAGGTCGTCGTCCAGCGATGGATCCAGGATCGGCGCCTTATGTGCCGACGCACCTTGGGCCTCGGGGCGGCTCAGGTATTCCTCGAACTTACGGTACGGGTTTCCGCCGTTCTGATACGAGGATTCGCGAAAGTCCCCGGGTGCCTTGATCGGATTCGTTCTGATTTCCATGGTGGTCTCCGTTCCGGTATTCACGGTCGACTTGGTGGTTTGCATGGAGCGTGCCGCGATCTGGGCGCCGCGCGGGCACGACGCTACGCGCCAGGTTTGCCGGCCGATGCCGGCGCATTTCGCGATCCCGCCAAAGGGCAGAATTTGCCGGCGGCGACGCCGATCGGAGAGACCTGAGTGCCAGAAAGAGACAATGGTATCCCCGAGCGGCATTCCTCGGGGTTACCAGATGCAGGAGCACCGCACTGCGCCCGCGAGGGCCGAGTCCGCGCAGGAGTCCTTCGCATGGTTCGGCGCGCAGTCCCAAGCGGCGCCGTCGACGCCGCACGCGTGGGTCGCGTTCGTCATCATGGCCATTAGCTTTTTGAGTCAGGAGGGGTCTTCCGCCCCGTGCCGGCATCGAGCCCGTGCAAAGCGTGCCGCGCTCAGTTGCGGATTTTGCCGTTGATCAGGTCGTCCGTCCCGATGACGGCGGCGCCGCCCGCGTGCAGGCTCGCGAGCAACGCGTCCTGCGTGCGCTCGCTCGGGAAGACGCGGCCGTCCGGGCCGACGACGTCGAACATCGCCGTCGCATCGCCGACCACCTCGACCGCAAAACCCAGGTCGCGCGCCTGCTTCGCCGTGGCGTCCACGCACTCGTTGGCGGTGAAGCCGGCGAGCACCAGCGCCTCGATCCCGCGGTCGCGCAGGTCGGCGGCGAAGTGCCCGGCGGAAAACGCGCTCGCGCCGGGTTTTTCGACGACCCATTCACCGCCGTGCGGCTCGAGGCCCGCCAGAAACGCCGCGGTCGCCTTCGACGGATGGAACGGCGACTCGGCGCGCGGGGAGACGTGCTTCACGTGCACGAGGGGCCGGCGCGCCCGCCGCCAGAAGGCGAGGAGGCGGGCGAGGTTGGCTTCGGCACCCGGGTTGCTGCGGTCGGTGCGGGCCGGATCGCACAGGGCCTGCTGCGCGTTGATGATCACCAGGGCGCGCCGCGCCTCGGCGGCATCCACGGCGCCGCCGAGCGCGCCGCCGAGCGCGCCGAGGAATTGCCGCGACAGCTCGTTCACGCGCCGGCCGGCGGGCGTCAGGCGCCATTTGCCGGCGGACTTCTCGAGGACCGGGGCGTCTTCGGCCAGGCGCTGCAAGTTGCGCGAGACGACGGACGCGTCCCGCCGCACCGTATCCGCGAGGCGCACCAGGCTGCCGCCGGCGGCTTCGAAGGACATGAGGAGGTTGAGTTGCTCGCTGCTTAGCGGGAAGCGGTTCGGCATGCGGCGGGTTTTAGCTCAGCCCTGGGCCGCTTGTCTCGACATAGGGCTTTTTGTCTTTGGAGACAGCTAATTGTCGCTGGCCGTTCGGGGCGGGCGTGGGGCCCTGAGGGCCGCCCTGACCCCGCGGGTGGGAGCCCCCGGACGACAGAAGTAGGGAGCCGCGGAGTCGGACTCGAAAACGAAAGGCGTCAGTGCGCGACGGGAAGTTTGCCGTCGGCGATCGCCGCATATCGGGCCTTCGCGGCAGCAGACCACTTGTTCAACGTCTGGTTGCGGAAGACCTCGTCGCCCCACTTCGGCGCGAGCGCCCGGAGCTCGGCTTCGGTCACGGGCGCCGCGAGCAGCGCCGCGACGAGCTCGGGCTTTTGACCGCCGTCGATCACGTGCTTCCACGCCTTTTTGAGGTCCGCGTGCGCGTCGACGAGCACGGCGCCATAGAGGTCGTTGAGCGTGTCGCGCACGATGCCGGCCTTCTCCAGGTCGAACTTCAGAAAGTCGCCGCGGGTGAACGGGTTGACGAGGCCGAGGCGCCGCCCCGCCGTTTCCTCGTAGGCTTTGGGGCTGACGGCGAGGCGGGCTAAGTTGGCGCGGACGGGGCCGCCCTTCGCGCCCTTCGGGAGCAGCCAGACTTTCTGGGCTTCGCGGGTCATCAGGAAGTCGACGAAGCGGTGCGCCGTCTCCTTGTTGCCGCCGCCTTTGACGACGGCGACCGGATCCGGGTCGAGCACGGTCTGCTTTTCCGGGAAGACGAAGCCGATCTTGTCTTCGCCGAGCTCCCAGACCTGCGACAGGCCGTAGAAGTCGATCGTCATCGCCGCCACCGCGTCGCCGGCCGCGACCGCGCGCACGGGGTCGGAGCTCGAGTCGGTGAAGCGGCGGGTGTTGGCGGCGATCTGCGTGAGCGCGGCCCAGCCCTTGTCCCAGCCCTCGGCGGCGAGGACGATCATGTTCATCGTGCTGTTCGTGCCGGATTTGCGCGGGTCCGTCAGCGAAACCCGGTCGAACCAGGGCGGCGCGGCGAGGTCGGCCCAGAGGCGCGGCTCCGTAAGGCCTTCGAGCGCGAGGGCCTTCTTGTTGAACATGATGCCGAAGGAGGAGATGACGGCGGCGTGCCACCGGTTCTGCGAATCGGAGAGCGCGACGCCGGCGCATTCGCGCGGGATCTCGGCGCGCGCTTCGGCGGGCAGCTCATAGGGGTCGAGCAGGCCGGCGGTCGCCATGTCGACGAAGTTGGCCGCGGTGCCGCCCCAGAAGACGTCGAGGCCGACGGCCGCCGGATTGGATGCCGCTTTGGTCTTGAGGTAGCGGACGGCGTTCGAGGTGCCGCCCTGGTCCACCCACTCGACCTCGACGGCCGTGCCGAACCTGGTCATGTAGTAAGTCTGGAAGAGCGGAATCAGCTCCTCCTGGATCGTCTTGCGGTGCGGCGACAGCACGACCAGGCGGTCGCTGGCGAGCGCGGCCGGCGCGGCGAGGCTCAAACAAATGGCGATGACGGCGCGTTGAAACATGGTAGCGGGGCCCCCGGTGGAAGTGCCCCGCTTCCTTATCCGCATTCGGTCGGGTTGAACAACGACAACGTGCCGTCGCCGGACCCCAGGCGCCCGCGTCACGGCGCCGGGATGCCGGCTCGCGCCAGGAGGGACTTCGCGTAAGCGTCCGTCACGGCAGTGTATTTGCTGCTCATCGAACCGTTTTTGCATAGGCCGCTCGAGACGACGCCGAGGACCGGGTAGTCGCCCGTGACGAGGGGGCCGCCCGAGTCGCCGGGCGCGGTGGCCGAAACGGTGGTCGTCGTGCTCGCGGCGCAGGGGCCGACGATGCCGATCATGTCGTGCGCCACCGTGGCGACCTCATTGTGGCCGAAGTGCTTGGCGACCGTCGGGTTGCTGCCTTGATCGTTCGCGTCCGTGAGCCCGAAGCCGACGAGCGTCACCGGCGTCCCGACCGCGGGGAGCGTCGCCGCGAGCTTCGGATATTGGACGACGCCGGCGGCCGCGCCCGTCCCGGCGCCAAAGCGGACGACCGCGAGATCCAAGCCGTCGGCGCCGGGAAGAATGCCGCCCTGGGGCGTGAGGAAGGGGAAGACCTGGTCTGAAACGAAGACCTCGTCCGGAATCCAGGACTTTCCGGCGATCGTGGCGGAGGCCGAGCCGGCGGCGCCGACGGATCTGCTCGACGCGCTCGGCATCCTGCCGGCCCGCGTGCGCGCCTACGCGCGGAGCACACACTGCGCCCTCGTCGAATGCGTGAACGAATCGGACGTCCGGGCCCTCACGCCAGACTTTGCGCGCATCACGAACATGATCCCCACCTTCCTCGTTAAAGCCAGGTCCCCTTGAGCGACCGCGACCCGCGGTCGCACTTCGTCACGCCGGCGGGCTCGACGCGGAAAGCGCCCTCGAACTGCCGGCTCAAGCGCGCGACGGCACCAACTCCGCGCCGCCGTCATTCCCGGCCGCCGGGAGCCGCTGAAGGTGCAGTTGTCGGCCCATGATGGCGTCGACCCACCGGCTCGGCAGGCCGCGCGCCAGCAGCCACTGCAGGCGGCCGTGCGCCGCGAGGGAATAGCGCGCCTTCGGGCGCCTGGCCCGGGCGATGTCGAGCACGAGATAGCCGACGGCCTCGGGAGTCAGCGCTCTATCGGCCTCCTGGAGCGCCGTGGCGAGAAATGTCCGGAGCGCCGGCGCATACTCCGTCGTCTCATACGCACTGCAGCCGATGGCCGCCGCCTTCTCGAAGATCCGCGAGCGCACGGCGGCGAGATTGACGATGATCACGTCGATCCCGAAGGGGCGCAGCTCGCGGCGAAGCGCCTCGGACAGCCCTTCGAGCCCGAACTTCGAGGCGCTGTAGGCGGAAAGCAAGGGGATGCCGATCCGTCCGCCCATCGAGCTGATGTTGATGACCCGGCCGCTCGGCCCCCGGCGCCGCCGGTCGGCGCCCAAGACCGGCAGGAATGCCTTGATGACGCGCGCCGGCCCGACCAGATTGACCTCGATTTGTCGCGCAAACTCCGCCGAGGGCTGATGGAGAAGCGGGCCGTGGATCGAGATGCCGGCGTTGTTGATGAGGAGCGTGAGGCGATTTTCGCCGAGCGCCGACTCGACGGCTCCCGCCGCGCGGGCGATCGACGCGGGGTCGGTGACGTCGAGGAGCAGCGGGACGAAGCGCTCACCGAGCTCGCCGCGCAGGCGGACCGCGTCCTCCTCCCGGCGCACGGTCCCGAAAACCTGGACGCCGGCGCGGACGAGGACCTGGGCGATGCCGCGGCCGACGCCGCTGGAAACACCGGTGACTACAGCGCTTGGCATGGCATCTCCAAATTCTGGGGCGGCAGATCAAGGTTCTTTCGTACGATTTTCACACTCGGTCAGGCCAACCTCAAAGCCACAATTTGAAGGACTCTGGATCCACATCCGGGCGGAGCTCGGAGGAGCGGGCAGGCACTTGATTTTCGTACCGAAGTCCTCCATCCTATGGGCATCACCTCGCACCCCCTCAGCCAACCGACGAGCGAACCCTTCCACAGAGGAAGCCTGTGATTGCATCTGACGTGATCATTCAGTTTCTGGCCGAAAACGGGATCGACCGCATCTTCGGGATCCCGGGATACGCCAACAGTCCGCTCCTTTACTCGACTTTAGGCTTTCCGGGCGTCAAGCCGGTCCTGACCCGCCACGAGGCCAATGCTGCGTGGATGGCCTATGGCTATGCGCAGATCTCGGGGAAGTGGGGCGTTTGTACGGGCACGAGCGGCGCGGGAACCACCAACATCCTTTCTGCCGTGACCGCCGCCTACTACAACTCCGTCCCGGTGCTCGTGCTTACGGGCCAAGTCGAACGGGCAAAATTCGGAAAGGGCGGGTTCCAGGAGCTAACGGGGAGCGGCGCCCGCTCGGCCAGCGCCGTCCGGCTATTCGAGAGCGTCACGAAATTGTCGGCGACGGTTCAAACGCCCGAGCAGCTGTCCGGTCTTCTCGGGGAAGCGCTGATGGCGATGACGACCGGCCGCCCGGGTCCGGTGCATCTCAGTCTTCCCGTCGATGTCCTCAAGGCCGAAGGCGCCCGCCTCGAGCAAGGTGCGGCGCGGCCGGCCGCGCGCCGGCTCACGAGCGGCGAGCTCGAAGCCGTGGTCGACCTCCTGCGCTCGGCGAAAGCGCCGCTGGTGATCATCGGCCGCGGGTGCCGCGGCGCCAAGGCGGCCGTGCACGAGCTCGTCCGTCACCTGCGGCTACCCTACTGCACGACGTTGCAGGGGCGCAGCGCCGTTCCCGAGGACGAGTTCGGCTTCCTCGGCGTCGTCGGCGTCGCCGGCTCGCCGTCCTGCAATGCCTACGTCGCCGAGGCCTGCGACCTGATCCTGGCGATCGGGACGTCGCTCGGCGAATTCACGACCGGCGGATATGCCGAGGCGTTCTGCCGGCCGGGACGCCTCGTGCACATCGACATCGACCCGCGTGAATTCGGCAAATCGGTGCAGCCCCGGCTCGCCGTCCTGGCGGATGCCGGCGAATTCAGCCGCGCGCTCCTTGCCGGCGTGCCGGCCTCGACGGGCCACGCCGGAGCGGGCTGGGCGCCTTATCTGGCCGGAGACCGGCGGGTCCCGGTGCCGCGCGCCCACGACGTCGAAGGCCGCGTCTCGCCGATGGAGATCATGGAGCTCGTCGAGGAGTTCGCGCCCGCCGACGCCATCGTGCTCGCCGATTCCGGCAATAACGCCGTTTGGGCGGCGCACTACCTGCGCCTCGGGCCGCGCCAGGACTTTCTGATCGACATCAATACCGGCTGCATGGGCAGCGGCGTCGTCGCCGCGATCGGCGCGAAGATGGCCGCGCCCGGCCGCCAGGTGTTGGCCATCTGTGGTGACGGCGGGTTCATGATGAACGGCGTCGACGTGGCGACGGCCGCGGAGCACGAGCTGCCGATCGTCTGGCTCGTGATGAACGACTTCAAGCTCGGGATGGTCGACCAGGGCTATCGCGGGAAGTACGGCGGCTCGGTCGCTTGCGACTTCCGCCAAGCCGATATCGCGGCAATGGCGAGGGCTTATGGCGCCAGCGCCGCGGTCGTCCACAGCCGCGAGGAGTTGCGCGCCGCGCTGGCCGGGATCGCGACCCTTAAAGGGCCCCTGGTCCTCGACGTCCGGTTCAATGACCGTTACCTACCCTCCGTCTATGCACGCGTCAACGCGACGCCCGAGGACCGCGCGTTCGCGGCATCGGCCCGCGCGGCGAATTTCAAGGGAAAGAACCAAACATGATCCGCTCGCCGGCCCAGGGACAGCCGCGTTTTCCGCACGAGAACATCCTCCGGTTCAGCGACGAACAGGCGGGTCTCATTGCGATCGTCAGTATCCACCGCCCGTTGCACGGCGTGGCGATGGGCGGGACGCGACTCCTGCCTTATGGCTGCGAGGAGGACGCCGTCGCCGACGCCTTGCGGCTCAGCGAGGCGATGACCTTAAAGGCCGCGTGCGCGGGCCTGCCCGTCGGCGGCGCGAAGGCGGTCATCATCGCCGCGCCCGCCGCAAAGACCGAGGCGTTGCTGCGGTCCTACGCCCGTTTCATCGAGAGCCTTCGCGGCCGTTTCATCACCGGGCAGGACATGAACGTCACCGCCGACGACGTCCGGACGATGGCGCAAGAGACCCGCTTCATCGTCGGGATCGGCGGCGCCTCGGAAGGCCCGGCCGCGATGACCGCGCGGGGCGTCTTCGCCGGTTTGCGCGGCGCGCTCCGCGTTCGCCATGGCGCGACCTCCTTCGCCGGCGTCAAGGTGGCGATCCAGGGCGTCGGCGCCGTCGGCGCCCGGCTGGCCGAGTTTTTGGTCGACCAGGGCGCCGAGGTCGTCGTGGCTGACCTCGACCAGGCGCGCGCGGCCGACGTCGCCGCCCGCCTCGGGGCGCGCGTCGCTCCCGTCGCGTTGATCCACCTGGAAGACGTCGACATCTTTGCCCCTTGCGGCCGCGGCGGCAGCATAAGTAACCAGGTGATCCCCCTGCTCAAGGCGACCATCGTGGGCGGCGCGGCCAATAACCAGCTCGTCGACGAAGCGGGCGGCTCTTTCCTCCTGAAGCGGCGGGGCATCGCCTATTGCCCGGATTTCGTGATCAATGCCGGCGGCCTCATCGACGTCTACAATGAGCACGTCGGGGCGCCGCCCGCCACCACGCTCGCCATGACCGAGGCGATCCAGGCGACCGTCGAAGCTTTGCTCGAGGCCGCGGCCTCGAGCGACCTCTCGACGTATGCGGCTGCGACCGAGCTCGCCGATGCCCGCCGGAACGCCATGGAGCGGGGCGTCTCCGGCCTCTCTGGCCCCGCGCCGTCGTCCCCGGAGTCCGGGAACCCCAGTCGAAGGAGCGCGTCATGGGCGTAAAGATCACCGGCCTGGCCTCGTATTTGCCGTCGATTACGGTCACGCGCGAACAGTGGATCGCCGCGGCCGAAACGAAAGCGCGATACGGCCAGATCCCGCCCGATTATTTCGACGTCCCGGCGGTCGTGCATCACGCGAGCGAGAAGGAGGAGTCGTCGTACATGGGCGCCCAGGCCTGCCTCGCGGCGATCGCCGACGCCGACCTCGAGCCCGGGGACATCGACCTGGTGCTTTGCTTCTCTGTCGTCAATGACCGGATGTATCCGAAGGATGGCCAAGCCATCGTACATTTGGCCAAACTCCCGAACGCGACCGCCCTCGACCTGGACCTCGCGTGCGCCAGCTTTCAGAGCCTGATGAAGGTCGGTGCGGCGTTCATCAACCAGGGGCTCAACCGCCGGGTCGTCGTCGTCACGACCGCCAACTGGGTCCATCGGGCGATCGACAAGAGCCAGGACTACAGCCCGCTCGGCGACGGGGCGGCCGCCGTCGTCCTGGAAAGCGGTCCGATCGACTCCTTCCTCGGGATCCGCGAGCGCCGCGAAGAGCGTTTCTTTGATTTCGTGTCGATGGGTTGCCCCGCCCGCAGCGGCCGCCAGGAGCACATCCAGTTTGTCTTCACCGACGAGTTCAAACATTATTTGAAGACCGGCGCGACCGACGTCGCCAAGGAATTGATGGCCGAGACCGGGTACCTGCCGAAGGACGTCGACTGGTTGATCTGCCATCAGGTCGGCGTCAAAGCGATGCAGGGCTGGTGCCGGAGCCTCGAGCTCGACCCGAGCAAGCTCCTCAGCACCTATATGAGCACCGGCAATTGCATGGCGAGCAACATGCCCTTGGTGTTGGCCCACTTCGTCCGCGAGGAGCCGCGGATCAAGCGCGGGGACGTCGTCCTTTTCTACGCGCTGTCAAGCGGCTATCACGCATCGGCGATGCTGTGGCGATTTTGATCCGTCATTGATTCATCGGTCTTTTTTGGAGAGAAAACATGGCTGATCCGCGCCTGAGCGTCCTAGTCGTCGACGACGACCCGGAAATGCTCGCCGTCATAAGCGATACCCTGAGGATGACGCCGCTGATCGTGAACGTGGCCGGGTCCGGCGCCGCGGCACTCGCCTTCCTCGCGCGGGAACGCGTCGCGGTGCTGTTTACCGACCTCAACATGCCCGGTATGAGCGGCTACGAGCTGGTCGAGGCGATCCGCGGGCAGATGCCCGCCAGCCTCATGAAAATCTGCGTTATCTCGGGGCTGATCAACGAGGCCTCCCATTCCCGGCTGCGCGCCCTCGGCGTCTCGCGCGTCCTTGAGAAGCCCTTCCGCTCGAGGCACCTCCTGGAGATGGCGCTCGAGGCGGCCGAGCTGACGATGGACTTGAGCTTGCTCCATGAGCTGGACGATTGATTGAATGATTGAAATTGATTGAGTAATTGAAACGGACGTCGGGCTTGGGGCCTTTGGCGTCAGGCGATTTCGAAGACCGCGGCCTCGGTCGCCGGCATGCTCAGGACGAAACTCGTCAGGTCGTCGCGACGGTGGTAGGCGAGCGACGCGCCGTTCCGATCCGCCAGCACTTTGCAGATGCCGAGCCCGAGGCCGGTGCCCTCCCCTTCTTTTTTGGTCGTAAACGAGACGCTCATCAATTTCGGGAGCAACTCCGGGGGAACGCCGGGCCCGTTGTCGCTCACGGTGAACTCCACGCGCCCTGCGGCGAC
>JAYVWD010000530.1:0-1611 GCA_043786345.1 Pseudomonadota bacterium | reverse complement strand
GCGGAAACCGGAGTTTACGTCGCGTAAATGAGGATTTCCGCGATGGTCGGCAACGACGCAGACGGCCATTTATCGACAGACTTTGAGCTGGGCTAAAGTCCCGTCCCATAACGACGGACCCGACGCCCGACCAGAATCTGCGCCAATGGCTCGAAAGCACGCCCTACACCTTGGCGATGTCCTCCGGCTTTTTCGGCTTTTACGCGCACTGCGGCGTCTTGGCCGCGCTCGAGGACCTCGGACTCGCGCCGCGGGCGGTGCGCGGCGCGAGCGCCGGCGCCCTCGTCACCGGCCTCTGGGCCGCCGGCCTCCCGGCGAAGGACATGGCACGTGAGCTCGCGGAGCTCCGGCGCGCCGACTTCTGGGATCCGCGCCCCGGCTTCGGCGTCCTCCGCGGCAAACTCTTCGACCGGCGCCTCCGCCAGATGCTCCCGGTCCACGACTTCGCGCGGTGTCGCGTCCCGGTCCGGGTGAGCGTCTACGACATCCTCGCGCGCCAGACCGTCGTCCTCGACCGCGGCGACCTGGTGGCGGCGATCCGCGCCTCCTGCTCGGTCCCGTTCATGTTTCAGCCGGTGTGGATCGGCGGCCGGCCCTACCTCGACGGGGGGATCCTCGACCGCCCCGGGCTCCACGGCCACCCCGACGGGGAGCGCACGCTCTACCATCACCTGCTTCCCACCTCGCCCTGGCGGAAAAAGGAGGGCAAAAGCGTGCAGATCCCGGTGCGGACCGGCCTGCGCCCGCTCGTCGTCACGGGCCTCCCCAAGGTCCATCCCTGGCGGCTCGAGCGCGGCCCCCTGGCCTTCCGGCTGGCGCGCGAGGCGACGCTTCGGACGATATGCCCGTAGACCGCGGCCTGCCGATTTGGTAATCCCCTCGGCATGCGTCTCAGCCGCGAACCCCAGGACAACTTGAGCAAATTGGCCCCCACGCCCGAGGCGCTCGTGCGCCGGTCGACGGCCTGGTACGGCGTGATGATGCTGATCGGCCTCGGCGTCCTGCGGTTCGGCCACAAGACCCTCGAGAAGGCGCTCGCCGTCCCCGCGGATCCTTATGAAATGATCCGCCTCGTCGCGATCGGCCTGCTCGGCGCGGGCCTGCTGCTCGTGCTCAGCTATTTTTTCGAGGATTGGTTCCCCTCCTACCGCAACCTCAAGTCGACCATCATGCGTTTCCTCGGGCCGGTGTCGGCGCCCGTCGCCGTATACCTCGCGCTGCTGACGGCCTTCGGCGAAGAGCTCCTGTTCCGCGGCGCGATCCAGCCGTTCGCGGGGATCGTCTTCACCAGCGTCCTGTTCGGCCTGCTGCACCTCGGGACCGACGGCCTCGTCTCCTGGTGGAGCGTCTGGGCGCTGATCGCCGGCCTGCTGCTCGGCTGGATGTACGACGAGACCGCGAGCCTCTGGCCCCCGATCGTCGCGCACTTCGGCGTCAATACGGTGTCGATCCTCAACCTGCGCCGGGCCTACCGCAACTGGACCGAGCACCTGCGCGACCTCAAGTCCTCCGAGTGAAAGTCTGTCGAGAAATGGTCGGATGCTAGGCGCCTACCGGAGCCGAAACCGGAGTTTACGTCGCGTAAATGAGGATTTCGGCGATGGTCGGCAA
>JAYVWD010000529.1:0-4313 GCA_043786345.1 Pseudomonadota bacterium | reverse complement strand
TACCATGGAGGTCTTCGATTTCGGGACATTCGTCGATTTCTTCTACGATCTCGCCTGGGCGATCCGCCTGGAGGCCCATCACCGGCACCACGAGTACCTCGAGCCGAGCTGCCCGACGGGCAAGGTGTGCCGAAACGACTTTCCAGTAAATGCCAACTTCAAGAAGGATGACGACTGGCTGGGACTCGGGATCGTCCATCACCTCCTTTGAGCTAAGGTTTTCCTCCCTTATGGTCGATCCGGGGAGGGATGGAGGTGCGTATGGCCAAGGAGATGTTCGGGTCGTCCGACAAAAGGAAGAGCGTCACGAAGGAAGTGAACCGCGGCACGCAGGACGAGATGGAGATCGTCATGATGATCGTCGCGCAGAATCTCAGCATAAAACAGGCGGTGCTGGAAAAAATCCGCCAGACGAAATATCGTCTCGGGATGTCCGCAAAAGCCACGCAGGGTCAAGAGAATGCGCAGAAAAAAGCGAAGTGACGCCTATTGGGCGGCGCTCCTCGCGCTGGCCCTCGGCAGCTGTGTGTCGCCCTCGGGCGCCAAAGACCCGGGCTCCGGCTTGTTCTCCGACGTCACGGTCGTGGAGCGGAGCCGCGCCGAGACGCCCGCCTGGGTGAGCCTCGGGTCCGGCCGCATGCACGGCGGCGCGAACGGCGCCTACCGCTTCGTGGCCGAGCGCTCGCGCCTGCCCGACCTCGCCGTCGGCCTCAAGGAGACGCAGCTTCTGGCGCTTCAGGAGAGCGCCAAGGCGCTGGCCGAGCAAGGTCGCGCCGCGCTCGGGCTGGCGGGGGACCGGGACCTCGTGAAAGAGGGCGCCTCGGCCGAGCTGGACCGCCTGCTCCTCGACGCCGCCAAGGACGTGCACTCACGCCAGGCGAAGGTGGCCGACATCTACTTCGAAAAGCTCAGCAATGACCAGCCGAGCTTGACGCTGCCCGCCGAATTCTACAAGGCTTTCGTGCTGGTGCAGGTGCCGCGGGAGGCCGTCCCCGAGCTCGTCGCGCAGCTGGCGAAGCGGCTCGTCACCTCAGGGGATGCCCGAATGAGACGCCTCGGCCAGGCCTTGCAGAAGTCGCCGCCGCGCGCGCCGGAGCTGAGCCACTGATCCGCCGCCGCGCTTCGCGCTATGGCGGACGGGTCCGGTCAAGTCAAGGGCTCTCCTGAAAATTCCGATCATTCTGCTGAAAAATAATGGCGTCGACCGGACGGATCCGGTTTGGGTATCGTCACCCTTCTTTTGGGGGACGATCCGACCTTGGAGCCTGCCTCGACCACATCCGCGCACACGCATCTGATTTTGCCGTCCTGGTGGGTGCGCGCCTACGAGGCCGCCTCCGCCGCCGACGACGGCGATGAATCGGCGATGGCGCGCGCCTGCGCGTCGGGCTTGGCGCCCGTGCTCAACCCGCAGGAGCTCAACGCGCTCGGCGTCGTCCTCGACACGCTGCAGCGCCAAATCCTGAGCGGCAACCACCGTGTGCTCACCATCCGCGCCGAAGAGCACCTGAAGCACGCGAGCACGACGGTCCGGAGCCGCCTCTTCACCTTCGAGCGCATCATGCAGCAGCTCGCCGGCGTGCGCGTGCTCGCTACGCCCGAGCAGGGCCAGCGGCGCGCCTTCAAGCTGTTCGCGAGCGACGCCTTCCTCGACGGCGGCGACGACGGGGCGGCCGCGGTCGAGCTCGTGCCGACGCGCCTCGGGCCGGAGCTCCTGCTCGGCCTCGCCGATCCCCACCTGGACCTCGTGCGCCTCGCGTTGGGCGAGCCGGAGGCGGGCACCATCCTCGGCCGCCAGCCGCCGCTCGGAATCTGGCGGAGCATCTGGCTCGAGCTGCAGCAGGGCCTGGAGCAGGTGCTCTTTCTGCGGATGGAGCGGGGGATGCAGTGGGATTTCCGCTGGCTGCAGCTCGACGGCGTGTTCGGGCTGACGCTCGACGAGCTCTTTCAAGGCCTCAAGGTCCCGGAGTCGCGCCACCCTGACAAGCTCGCCGAGCTCACGCGCCGGCTGCGGGTGCTCGACCGCCTGGGCAAGAAGCTCGCCGCGCACGGTTTCCTGCAGCCGGCGCAGTCGGACCAATACCTCGCCGTCGACGCGCGCGAAGAGCGGAGCCTCGAGCTCGTCTGGCAGATGGGCCGGGGCCGCCTCGCCACCGAGGCGATGACCCGTTACCGCTCCGCGGCGGCCGACTTCATGCTGCGGCATCGCTTCGAGGATTTCGGCGACGCGTTCCACCGCCTCTTTCTCGGGCCGGCGCCGGCGCCCGACGCCTTGAACGCCGCGCGCGCCGCGTGGGCGCGGCTTGGCGCCCAGTCCGCGCCCGCCTCGGCGAAGACGGCGCTCTCGTTCCGCCAGACCCAGCCGCTCCTGCCCCAGGCGCTCTTCCACGAGTGGCGGCTCCGGCGGCAGGCGACCGGGCCGTTGCCGTTGCCGGAATTCCTGCGGAGCGGGCCCTTGGCGCAGCTCACGGCGCCCGACGGCGACGGCGATCTGGAGGCGCGCTTCGCGGCGTTCTGCGCCTATATCGGCGAGACCCCCGGGCTCGGACGGATGCTCGAGGAGGCGGCGTTCGCGACGTTCGCGTCGCCGCTCAGCAAGTCGAGCCGGGAGCTGCGCGAGCACGTGACCGGCTTGTTGACGCCGCAGCGCGCGGCGGTCCCGCCCGCGGACGAGGGGGGCAGTGCCCGCGCCCGCGCCGATGACGCCGGCGGCGCCGCCCGGCCGGACGGGTCCGGCGCCCGGCCAGGCGACGGCGCCCGCCCCCAGTTCGGGTCTGGTGCGTCGGCGGCGCTGGCCAAGCGCGCGCCTGACGAGGCCCCCGAGGTGGCGCCGCGCCAGGCGGCGGTGTCCGGCGCGCTCGCCTCGCGGATGCGCAAGATCGCGAGCGAGGAGCTCCAGAAGATGCAGGCCTCGGCGCCCGACCGCTTCGCCGACCTGCGCCGCGCCTTTTTCAGCTCGATCGACCCGGAACAGCGGAAAACCATTGTCGACTGCCAGCGCACCATGCCAACCACGATGTTCGACGAGCACTTAAGGCATCGCCTGGTGCGCTACATGGTCGAGAATCCAGGTGCTTGGCGGACGACCTGAGGGCTTTTATCAACCTCGCCCATATGGGGTCAGACGATACCAAACATTTCAATGAATTATAGAATTCATAAAATATATTAATAATAGCCTTGCCAATTCTCATGAGTTTTCTGTATAAAGTCGTCGTTCGCTGACCATCCCCCCGAAAAAAATCCACGGCTTCAATAGTCTTTTTGTTTAGTCAACCCGACGGGAGAACTCATGTTGTTTTCGTTGAACCGCGCGTTTGCGCGGGTCCTGATCCTCGCCGCGCTGCCCCTGGCGGCCTGCGGTAAATCCACGCAGCCGCA
The DNA here is from genome assembly GCA_043786345.1 of Pseudomonadota bacterium. GTDB lineage: Bacteria > Bdellovibrionota_B > Oligoflexia > Oligoflexales > CAIYRB01 > JANOTL01. The sequence goes on along the minus strand of JAYVWD010000529.1, from coordinate 932 downwards.
AGGCGGCGCCTCCGAGACGCTCGTAACCGACGTCGCCCATAGTGAAGTCAAGCGCCAGTCGATCGGCAACTGCTGGATCTACGCGCAAAGCACCTGGCTCGAGTCCTCGATCCTGGCGCAGACCGGCCAGGAAGTGAACGTCTCCGAGTCCTACTGGACCTGGTGGAACTGGTACGACCAGATGGTCAACAGCGGGATCGACGAAGTCCAGACCGGCGGCTTCTGGCAGACCTCGGCCAACATCATCCTGAAGCACGGCTACGTGCTCGAAGGCGAGTTCCTGGCCTCGGAAGCCGACGCGGAGATGTCGGCGGCCCAGAAGACCGCGCTCGAGACGGTCAACGCGGCGCTCAAGGCCGGCGGCAGCCTCGAGAATCCGGCGAAGCGCACCCCGGCCAACGTCCGCAAGGTGCTCGACAAGGCCTTCGGCTCGAAGATGAAGGCCTCGGAAGCGCTGGCCCGCAAGGCCGCGACGACCATCGTCACCAAGGACAAGAACGGCGCCGACATCACCTTGGCGCAAGCGCTCAACGGCGACGCCAACCAGCGTTGGAACGTCGTCTACTTCCCGCGCGTCTACGGCCAGGACGCCGTCGTCAGCGCCCAGCAGGAAGCGGCGCGCAAGACGATCCTCGCCCGCGTCTTCAAGGCGCTCAACGACCGGAAGCCCGTCGTCATGTCGCTGATGATCGACTTCAACGCGGTGGACGCCGAGTCGGAAGACGCGATCTTCAAGGCCGCCAACCAGGAAGCGAACGGCGTCGGCCACCAGGGCGGCCACATGGTCGTCCTCGAGGACTACTCCGTCAACAACGCGCCGGGCTTCGGCCACATCGGCTACGGCGAGGTCTCCGACGAGCAAAAGGCCGCGGCCGCCCAGGGCGACCTCGAGATGATCAAGGTCAAGAACAGCTGGGGCAAGAACCGGGCGG
>JAYVWD010000528.1:0-4572 GCA_043786345.1 Pseudomonadota bacterium | reverse complement strand
TGTGCGCCGCCTTGAAGGGCGCCGCCCTGCTCGGTCGTGCCTTGTTGCGCGCCTTGCGCCGCCGGACCCGGTTGCGCACCGCCCTGCTCGGACGTGCCTTGTTGCGCCCCGCCTTGGTCGGCCGTGCCTTGCTGCGCGCCGCCCTGGAAGGCGCCGCCTTGCGCGACGGTTCCTTGCTGCGCGCCGCCCTGGTAGGCGCCGCCTTGCGCGACAGTTCCTTGCTCCGCGCCGCCCTGGAAGGCGCCGCCTTGCGCGACGGTTCCTTGATGGACGCCGCCTTGCTCGGCTGAGCCTTGCTGCGCGCCGCCTTGATCGGCGCCTTGCGCCACGGTGCTTTGTTGCGCGCCGCCCTGGTAGGCGCCGCCCTGCTCGATGGTTCCTTGTTGCGCGCCGCCCTGGAAGGCGCCGCCCTGCTCGATGGTTCCTTGTTGCGCGCCGCCCTGCTCGGCGCTTCCGCTTCCAAGTTGCGCGCCGCTTCCGCTACCCAGTTGCTCGCCGCTTCCACTTCCCAGTTGCGCGCCGCCTTGCTCGGTGGATCCCTGGAGCGCGCCGCCCTGCTCGGTCGTGCCCTGTTGAGCGCCTTCCGCGCCGATCGGCATCGTCGACGCCGCGAACGCCGTCCGCGCGCGCGCGAGGGAGAACGAGTCATAATCCATCTTCATGTTCATGCTCGACGTGAGCCGCACGACCGATTCGTTCGCGCCGCCGCCGATCTTGCCGGAGGCCTCGACGCCGCGCGCGGTTTGGGTCGGCTTGACGTCGAACGCCATCGCCGCCGTATCGTCCGTGACGCGGGTGAGGCTCAGGCCCCCGCCCGCCTGCGCCTCGGGATGCTCGAGGACCGTGACGAGCTGGTCGTAGCTCGCCCGGGCGCCATCGTACAACGAGTCGAAGGTCTTGAACGCCTGGTCACAGTCGTCGACCTGGTCCAGGTTCGGCAGAAACTTGCCGAGCTCGGACTGCGCCCTGTCCGTCAGGAACGAGCCGGCGCCGTCGCTGGCCGGCTGATGCGCGGTCGCCGTCGCGATGCCGTCGAAGATCTTACGGCCATCGGCCGCTTTCTGGGCGAAGTCGGCCTCGCTGACGGTATTTCTGAATACCGCCTGAATTCCGCCGAGGCGTTGATCGCCGGCGGCGGCTGGAGAATGATCTTTCGACGCGGAACAGCCGGCCAGGCTGGCGCTTGCCACCACGGCCAACATCGCGACTTTGGGATTCTTGCGGTCCATTGAAAAGCCTCCACGACTTCGATTGGTTTCACCCGTTACTCACACACGCGGTCTCTTCTAGCACCGATGGGTCATAAGGGGATCTGGTCCTGATTTCGTTCACATCGCGACCGCCGCGGACGGCCGCGGCGGCCGGGCGTTCCGGCCGAGCCGCAGCGCCTTGTTTTTTGGCGGCATTCACCCGCAGAGCCAGGGTCCGCGCCGCGCCCCCGCAAGCTCAGCTAAACAAGAGACAGGGAGTCCCGGCGCGTGAAAAGCCCGGTCAAATGGGCGAAAGGCCCGCCAGGCCCGCCGGCCACTCAGTCCGGCCCCTTCGCCCCTTCGTCCGCGTCGAGCTCTTCCCGGGTCCGGCGCTGCTTTTCCTGCACCGTCGCGATGGAGCCGGAGAGCTTGGCGACGAGCTCCGCCGTCGTCCCGGCGCCTTTCGCCGGGTCGCCGAACGGCAGCCCGAGCGGCATCGGCGCCGCGCGCATGTCGGATTCCTCGAAGCGGTAATGGTCCTTCACGGCGTTCAGGCCGTAGCCGCCGCCGACGAGCAGCACCGTCGCGAGCGCGAGCCGGCCGCGGCGCCACCCGGGGAAGAGCAGGTGCATCAGCGCGGTCAACGCGACCGCGGCGGTCGCGAGGCGCAAGGCGAGCGGCACGACCGCGCGGAGCCCCTCGTGCCAGAGGTTGTACTCGAGCGCGTCGCCGACCTCGTCCAACAGCAGGAACCAGGCGACCGCCGCCGTGACGACCGTCAGGAGCACCAAGTAGCGGAAGCGCCGCGTATTGAGCTTGCTGAGCAGCGAGGCGAAGAAGCTCAAGGCGGCGAGCCCGGCGAAGATGCCGACCGACTCCGTAAAGATCTCGGAGGGGCGCTCCGGCGGCCAGAAGTCGCCGAACTGCTTGAACGCGTAGACGAGACAGATGACGAGGTAGAGGCCGGCCACGGCGGCGACGGTCTGCGCGACGCGCTTCGGGCCCCATTCCGCGGCGAGGACCGGCAGCGGCAGGGTCCGGGTCTTATCCGTGGATTCGCGGAGCACGAAGTCGACGCGCACGCCGCCGAGCACCGCGGCGCCGTTCTCGCGGAAGAGGTGCTCCTTCACGGCGACGCCGCCGACGACGGTGCCGTTGGCGCTGCCCACGTCCCGCAGGAGGTACCCGTCGGGATGCCGGTCGATCTGGGCGTGCCGGAGCGACACGCCGTCGACCTCGATCGCCACGTCGCCGAACACCGAGCGCCCGAGGGTCGCGGGGAACGCGCGTAGCGTCACCAGGCGGGGGCCGCTGGGCTCATGGATCCGGAGCACCAGGAGGTCCTGCATTCCGTCACTCCGCCTGGATGCCGTCGAGGTAGAGCTTGAGCACCTCGGCCGCGTTCTGGGCCGAGAACGCCGCGAAATAGCCGCTGACCACGAGCGCGCGCCGGGCGCCCTTCTTCATGGTGACGGCGACGAAGTCAAGGTCATAGAGCCCGCTCATCTTCACATACGTGTTGACGCAGTATTGCACCTTGAGGGGGAGGCCGTGGGCGTTGACGAGGTCGGCGTCGTCGCAGGCGAACGGGGTGTTGAAGCGCTCGGCATAGACGCCCGAGGCGTCGCTCAAGGTGTGCGACTCGAGGAGGTTGAAGAACTGCCAGGCGTTGAGCTTCTTGTTCTCGATCACCATATGGCGCGTCCGGAAGGTGCCGCCGTACTTCTCGTCGGTGATCATCGCGGCGTTGCCGAGCTGGCACTCCTCGGAGGTCTCGAGCCACTTCTCCTTCACGCCGTCGTCGCTCGTCCGCCAGCATTTGAGGAAGGCGGGCGCGGCGTTCACCTTGAAGCCGGGGAGGTGGAGCGTCCGGGCGCCCGCGGCGCGGAGCTCGCTCGTGAGCCGCGCCTGCACCTCGTCGAGCTGGCGCTCGATCTCGGCGTCGATGGGCTTGGCCCCGCCGATCTTCTCGTACGATTGCTCGGGGCGGAGCAGCAACTGCTCGAGCAGAGGCCGCGGCACGGCGAAGGCCAGGTTCTGGGCGAAGAGCAGGACCGCGACGTTGACGCCGATCACCTCGCCGTCCTGGTTGACGGTCGGGCCGCCGCTCATCCCTGAGTTGAGGGGGATCGACATCTGGACCTTCTCGTACGGGCCCTCGCGGACGACGCCGTTGAAGTTGCCCTCGATCACGGATTTGTTGAGGTCCTCGGGCAGGCCGAGCGCATAGACCTTCTCGCCGGGGTGCGGCATGTGGTGCGCCATCGAGACGGCGCGCGGGAACTTGCGGTCGACGCGGATCAGGGCGAGGTCGTTGATCACGTTCACCTTGACCACGTGCGCCTCGATCGAGCGGTCGCCGTCGACCAGATAGATCTTGTACTTGTGCGGGTCGTGGAGCGCCTCCGAGACCACGTGGAAGTTGGTCGCGAGGAGGCCGTCCGTGCCGACGACGAAGCCCGAGCCGTACGAGGCCTTGCTGGCTTCGGCGCTCACCGCGGTCTTGATCTGGTAGACGAGCTCGAAGACGCGGTCGACGGCCTGGTCGCCCGAGCGCTCTTTCGCCGCGTCGAGCGCGTCATCGCCGCGGTCGTCGTCGTCCACTTCGGGTAGCTCGCTCGTCGCGGGGCCGGCGCCGGCGAGCGCAAAGCTCACCGCGAGGGCGGCGAGCAGGGATCGGACCATGGGTGATTCCTCATCGGTCCTCACACCTTAGACGAGATCCCCGGGCGGTTCAATTGCGACGAGCTTCCGAGACTTATATAGGTCCGCCGGGTGCTTGCCCTGGTCGTAGCGCTGGACGATGCCCGAGGATTCCTTGCGGAGGGCGCGGTTTTCCTCGCCGGAGCCGCCGATGCGGCTGGTGTCGTAGGGGTGGAACGAGAAGATCCGGTCTTCGCCCCAGAGGTCGACGTAAAGTGCGACAGCGTCCTCGTCGTCGCTCAGGAGGCGGCCGGCGTTGTCGTGGCAGCGGTTGCAAGACACGTCGTTCACCGCGATGAGGCCGATGGTGTTGCCGCGGGGCACGATCGAGAGGCCGGCGGCGGCGTTGGCGCCGCAAGTCTTCCGGGTGCCGGCGTGTAGGAGCCGTCGCCGACCGAGTCCTGATAACAGGGGACCATGGATTCCTTGGCGCACCACATGGTCGCGGCCGAATCGAGCAGCGCCTGGCGCGCGGGAAAGGCCACTCCAGGAAGGGACTTCTTCACCGTCGCCATCTTGCCGGCGTTCATGACCTGCGGCATGCCGCCGGCGTCGCGCGCCGTGTCGGACGAAGCGAGGTCCGCAGTGTCGCCGCCGTCCAGGGAGGCGCGGCAGCCGTAGACGCCGCATCCGGCGAGCGTGACGGCAGCAAGGGCGACGTTGAGTTTCAGCGCGCGGC
>JAYVWD010000527.1:0-5367 GCA_043786345.1 Pseudomonadota bacterium | reverse complement strand
GGAATCGCCGGGAAAAAGCCCGCGGGCGCCGGCTCGAGCTCGGGCTCGGGCAGCGGCGACGCGCTCACGCAGGAGCTCCTCAAGGCCCTGCCCGAGCTGACGCCGGCCGCCGGCAAGGAAGGCACGGCGCTCAAGGACTTCAAGATGAAGATCGTCCACCGCTACGACAACGGCGACGTCCTCGCCATGGCCGAGCGCTCCTCCCAGGTCGGCGACCAGATCAACCAGACGACCGTCCAGGCGCGCATCCCCTACGACCGCCTCGCCGCCGGCGACCACCTGACGACCGAGGACCTGCTCGACGTGAAGTTCACCGAGAGCAGGGACGGCGAGGTCGCCGACCGCGCCTCCTCCGGCTGGCAGGACGAGTACGCGCTGCGGCTCTCCGGCTTCGACGAGGCGAAGAGCAAGTATGCGCAAGAGGTGGACGACAAGCACAAACAGCTCGACGAGGCGCGCGGCAAGCTCGAGACGCAGATCAAGTCCTTCGGCAACGAGCGCGCGCAGATGACGAAGCAGCGCGAGGAGATCCTCAAGAAGTCCGCCGAGCAGACGTCGAAGGCCAAGGAGATGGAGGACCAGCTCAAGGCGAAGGACGGCAAGATCGAGGACCAGACGAAGACGATCGAGGACCAGACGAACGAGATCAAGAAGCTCGAAGAGAAGCCGGGCGACAAGAAGGAGGCCACCAATGGCTAAGGTTTTCCTCCTCTTTGTGTGTTTTTTCGCGGCGGAGCTGGCCTGGGGCCAGCCGACCCGCATCAAGGACCTGGCGGCGATCCGCGGCGTCCGCCCCAACTTCCTGAACGGCATCGGCCTGGTCGTCGGCCTCAAGAACTCGGGCGACAGCAAGAAGTCCCTCGCCACCAACCGCGCCATCGCCACGATGCTCACGCGGATGGGCTTAAAGACCGCGGCCGAGGACGTGGTCGCCGGCAACATGGCGGCCGTGATGATCACGGCCGAGCTGCCGCCGTTCGCGCGCATCGGCGAGACCATCGACGTCAAGGTCTCGGCGGTCGGCGACGCCAAGAGCCTGGCGGGCGGCACCCTGATCCTGACGCCGCTCAAGGCGGGCAATAGCGAGGTCTACGCGGTCGCCCAGGGCGCCGTCGTAGTCGGGCAGGCGAGCGGCAGCGGCGCGCAGGTGCTCACCGTCGCGCGCGTCCCCGGCGGCGCCACCGTCGAGCGCGAGTTCGCCCCGCTGATCGGCGGCGGCGGAAGGGTCACGTTGGCGCTCCACGACCCCGACTTCACCACCGCGGCGCGCGTCGCCGACGCGATCAACGAGGCGCTCAAGGGCTTCTACGCCGAGGCGAAGGACGTCGGCAGCATCGACGTCCAGATCCCCCCGGTCTTCCTGGACCGCCTGGTCGACTTCATCGCCGAGATCGAGTCGACCAAGGTCGAGGCGGACGGCCGCGCCGTGGTCGTCGTCAACGAGCGGACGGGGACGGTCGTCATGGGCAACAAGGTCACCCTGGGCGCCGTCTCGATCGCGCACGGCGACCTCTCGATCCGGGTCGGGGACAGCAAGAAGGCGAAGGGCGCGGCGGGCAAGAACGTCGTCAACCTCAACGGCTCCACCGTCGGCGACCTGGTCGACACCCTCAACGCCCTCGGCGTCAAGCCGGCGGACCTGGTCGGGATCCTCCAGGCGATGCACGCCGCGGGCGCCATCAAGGCGGAGCTGAAATTCCTATGAAGCTCAGCGGGCTCGGCAGCGCCCAAAACCTCATGCAGAACGTCCAGTCGGAGCTGAGCTCGGCGAAGGAGGACCCGTTCGGGGTCCCGTCCCGCATCCAGGGAGCCAAGGGCCCGAAGGACGAGAAGGCGCAGATCAAGGAGCTTTCCAACGAATTCGAATCGCTTTTCCTCGGGATCGTCCTCAAAGCCATGCGCGACACGGTCCCGAAGTCGGGCCTGGTGGACGGCGGCAACGCCGAGGACATTTATAAGTCCATGCTCGACACCGAGTACGCCAAGAATATGGCCGCGCAACGCCACACGGGCATCGCCGATAACATCGAGAAATTCCTCCTCGAAGCGTCCGGCAATATGGATCGGGCCAAGGGGGCGGAGGCGAAGCTCCAGGAAGCCAAGGGCCTCAAGGCTTACACCCAATTGCCAGCCGGCATGATTCAAGAGACAATGGACCCGAAAGCCCACAAACCTCAGTGAGGTGACTGATGGCCACGACGCCGATCAACGGCAGTAAGATGATCAATCCGCTCCTCGCGCCGAAAACGCCGGACGGGGGCAAGGCGAAGGCGTCGGACAAGATCGACCCGGCGACCTTGCTCAAGACCGACGGCGCCAGCGTCAACGCGCAGTCCCAGAAGGGCGCGCTCGCGACCGACGTCACGATCTCGCCCTCGGCGAAGCGCACGGCGGAAGAGCGCATGAAAGCGTTCAGCATCGCGAAGGGTGCGCCGGAAGTCCGCGAGGACCGGGTGTCCGACATCAGGGCGCGCATCGCGAACGGCACGTACGACGTCGACGCCGGTAAGGTCGCGGACAGCATGATGCGCGAAGCGGTGATCGAGCACCTCGCCGAGACGACCGACCGGTCCGAGCGCTGACCCTCAAGGGCCTCCCCGGCCTTTCCCTGCCGCCAGGAGACCTCCTGGCCCAAGACGAACTCCCATTTTTCTTTCCTGGATGATTACCTTTGCGATGGTTGAGGGGACGATGAGCGCACAAAACGCCATCGAGGCCGTGATTGCGGCCGCGTCCGCGTTGAAAGACGCGGCGTCGGCGTTGCAATCGGCCTACGCGAAGCTGCCGCCCGTCATCGAGCGCGAGCACGCCGCCATCCGCGCCCGGGAGCTTCTCGCGATGGAGCAGGCGGCCGACGCGAAGGCGCAGGTCGGCAGCGAGATCGAGGCGCGCTTCGCCGCCCTGTTCACCGCCGCAGGGGGGCTCGCGGCCCTGAAGCACCGCCTCTTCACCGGCGGCGAGGGTCCGGCCCCCCGCCTCGCGGCGCTCAAGGACGCGGTCGCCGCCCTCCGCGAGCTCGAGTCCGCGTTTCTGGCCGAGGCGGGCATGGAGCCGATGGCCCTCGGCGTGCTCAGCCACCAGGTCGAGGGCCTGGCGAAGCTCGCCCACGATTTCGAGGCGCAGATGCGGGTCATCAAGCCGCTGATCGAGGGCAATCGGCATCTGGTCCAGTCGATGCTCGAGAACTACCAGGACAGCTACCGGTTCTGGACGCGGGTCGCCGAGGAAACGGCGCTTTCTTACAATTCCCAGGGCCTTCAAAAGGCCGAAGGTCGTCTTTCCGGATTCCGCGTGCGCGCCTGAACTTAAAGGCGCTGAGGTCTCATGCCGTCACTCTTTCACACCCTTAACGTCGGCTCCGAGGCGCTCTATGCGACCCGGCAAGGCGTCGACACGGCCGGCCACAACATCGCCAACGCCCAGGTGGAAGGGTATTCGCGCCAGCGCATCAACCTCCGCCAGCGCGAGCCGCTCCAGGTCGGCAACCTCCTGATCGGCAACGGCAACTACGTCGGTAACATCGCGCGCCTCCACGACAACTTCATCGAGAAGCAGATCAACCGCGCCGGCGCGGACTTCGGCCGGGCCCGCACCAAGGCCGACGCGATGAAGCAGCTCGAGGTCGTCTTCAGCCCGGAGCTCAACGCCTCGGTCGCCGACGAGGTCTCGAACTTCTTCAACTCGCTGCAGGACCTGTCGAACTTCCCCGAGGACTTCACTGTCCGCACGAGCGTGTCCGAGACCGGCAAGAACGTCTCCGCCGCCTTCCGCCGGGTGGACACGGACCTGAAGAGCGCGCGCACCAGCTTCAACGAGCGGGTCAGCGACGAGGCCAACAAGCTCTCCGACAACCTGACCGAGATCGCGAACCTCAACATCAAGATCCAGACCATGGAGGCCGGCTCCAAGCAGGACGCCAACGACCTGCGCGACCAGCGGGACCGGCTCCTGCGCGACGTGAGCACCTCGATCGGGATCAACTACTACGAAGACCAGCACGGCATGCTGATGATCCGGGGGCCGAAAGAGGTCACCCTCGTCGACGGCGGCCACGCCTCCAAGGTGGACGTCGTCACCAACGGCACCAACGACGGGATGTTCGACGTCATCTGCACCGACTGGGAAAACCACGTCTCGCGCAACCTCACGGAGAAGCTCGACGGCGGCACGCTCGACGCCCTGGTCGACATGCGCGACCACGTCGTCCCGGACTTGATCGCTAAGAACAACGACTCGGCCTACACCTTGGCCTCCAACATCAATGCCGTGCACCGCGAGGGCTTCGGCCTGAAGGAGTTCGGCGAGCAGCGCGGCCGGGACTTCTTCAACATCTCGGGCGACCTCAAGAACACGGCCGCCTCGATCGACCTGGACGACACGATCCTGTCCTCGGTCGACGCCATCGCCGGCGGCGTCTCGCCGCTCGCGCCGGGCGACAACGTCAACATCATCCAGATGGTGAAGCTCAAGGAGCAGCGCCTCTTCGGCGACGGGCAGGCGACCTTCAACGAGCACTACGCGAACTACGTCGGCGCCCTGGGGCTCGACGTGACGCGCGCCGAGCACCTGCACGAGGCGACCGACGTCGTCATGCAGGACCTGAACAAGCGCCGCGAAGCGGTCAGCGGCGTCTCGCTCGACGAGGAGGCGACGAACCTCCTCAAGTGGCAGGCGAACTTCACCGCGTCGTCCAAGGTGATCACGACGGTCGACGAGATGCTCGACACCGTCCTGCAGCTCAAACGTTGAGGAGGCTTGATCGATGAGAGTCTCCGAAAAGCTGCGCTACGACACCGTCGAAAACCGCGTCGCGCAGGCCAAGGACGCCAACGGCGCCCAGATGGACCGGCTGGCTTCGAACAAAGACATCATGAAGCTCAGCGACGGCCCGCTCCGCGCCAAGCAAGCCATCCGCTATCGTGACCAGATCTCGGACTTGGGGCAGTTCCAGAAGAACATCGAGTTCTCGAAGGGCCTCCTCACCAGCTCCGAGTCGGCGCTCGCCGGCATCGGGGATAACCTGATCCGCCTTAAAGAGCTCGCCATCGGCATGGCGAACGCCACCTACGACAAGCAGAGCCGCGACGCGACCTCGCGCGAGGTGCGCGAGGTCATGGAAGAGATCGTCCAGCTCGGGAACACCACCTTCAACGGCCGCTACGTTTTCGGCGGTTTCCGCAACCAGACGCCGCCCCTCAACCTCGAGGGCGACTACATGGGCGACGACGGCGCGCTCTTCCTGCAGATCTCGAACAACAACTTCCGCCAGGTCAACCTGCAGGCGCGCAACCTCTTCGAGCCGCCGCCGGAAGACCGCTCGCGCGGGCACTACAACATGCTCCAGGCCACGACGCTCTTCTACGAGGG
>JAYVWD010000526.1:0-6834 GCA_043786345.1 Pseudomonadota bacterium | reverse complement strand
ATGTTCCTAGCTCCGAAAACCCAATGGATGAGGCGGCCTCAGCTTGCCGGCACCGGGACCTGCGCCCCGAGCGGCGCTGGCTGCGCGTCCGACTCGTCGGCGTTGCGCCACAGCTCTTTGCGGCTGGAAACCGGTAGATAGTAGACGTACTCGGGCATCGGCGGCTTGCGCCCCCAGCGGCTCGCGGTGCAGTAGCCGAGCACCTCGCGCTTGTAGTCGTCCCAGTTCGGGCAGGTGACGCCCAGGGCTTTAAGTGTCTGCAGGGACCGCTTCGCGTCGAACCGCACGCCGGTCCCTTCCAGGTAGCGGAAGTACGGCTTGGCCAAGTCCACCGCGCCCCAGAAGCTGTCGTGGTAGAGCTTCTTGAGCGGCGACTTCCGGATCAGGTTGAAAACCCAGGTCGGCAGGATCGGGCGCTTGTTGATCCCCGCATACAGGTACGAGTCGCGCAGGAGCTCCTTGATCCGGATCTCCTTGCCGAGGCCCGCCGACAGCAGGAACGTCTGCCCGACCGCGCCGTCGCGCTGCATCAAGGCGATGAGCGCGTCGGCGACGAAGTCCACCGGCACGACGTCCAGGTGCGCGCTCGGGTCGCAGGCGAAGAACGGCAGCAGGTTCTTCGACAGGAGCAGCAGCGGCCAGTAAAGCACCTTGAAGTGCGGCGTGTAGCCGTGGTTCGAGTCGCCGACGACGATCGACGGGCGGTAGATCGCGATCGGCAGCAGGGGCCGGTACTCGCGCACCAGGAGCTCGGCTTCGTACTTGCTCTGCTCGTAGCTGTTGGCGAATTCCTGGCCGCGCGCCAGGTCTTCCTCGGTCACGGTGCCGGCCGTCGAGCCGGCGACGTACGCCGTCGACACGTAGTCGAAGCGCTTGAGCACGCCGGCTTTCCGGAGCCGCACCGCCAGGTCCAGGGCGTGGCGGGTGCCTTCGACGTTGTTCCGGCGCGATTCGTCGAGCGGCGCGCCGAAGTCGGTGCTGGCGCCGACGTGCATCACCTGGTGCAGATCGCCCTTGAGGATTTCGATGTGCTCGTCGGAGATCCCGAGCCCGGGCAGGGTGATGTCGCCCTGGATCGCCTTGACCCGCGCCCGGACCTCGTCCTGGCGGCCGGCCGGAAACATCTTGAGCAGGATCGCGGCGACGCGCTCCTCGGCGGTGCCCTTGGCGTTCCCCCGGACGAGCAGATAGATCTTCTTGTAGGACGGCACGTCGAGCAGACGGGCGAGGACGGCCTTGCCGATGAACCCGGTACCGCCCGTCACGAGGACGTTGCTAACGGAGCTTCCCATTTTTTTAGTCCCCTCTTAGAGCGACGCAGGCGTAATCGCCCGAGAAGCTGGTACGCAGCACCAGGATGCCCGGTTTGCTGCGGTCGATCGGCCCCGTCTTTTCCGTCAGCGCCAGGCTCGCGGGCAGCGCGCCCGACGCCACGATCCGGGCCGCGAGGGCGAGCTCCATCACGCCGCCCGCTTCGACCAGATTGCCGAACGCGCGGGAAAACGCCCCGAGGGCGGGGACGTCCCGGCCTTTGGGGAAGACCCGCGCGAGCACGGCGAGCTCCGCCTCGTTGGCGCTGCGGGTGCCCGTCCCGGAAACGAGGACCAGGCCCACGTCGCCGGCCCCGAGGCCGGCCTGCTGCATCGCGCGGCGCACGGCGTTTTCCAGGGCCGCGCCGTGCGGGTCGAAGGCCCAGGGGCCCATGCCGTCCGAGCCTTGGGCGTAACCCGCGACCGTGGCGTACGTCTTGGCGCCGCGCGCCTCGGCCGCGGCCCGCCGCTCGAGCGTGACGAACGCCGCGCCGTCGGCGACCGGCGCCTCGGGGCGGCCGCCCGAGATCACGGCTTCCTTGTTCATCGGATCCGAGTGGTAGGCAGAAAATCCGCCGGCGACCGCGAGGTCGAGCTGCCCGCGGGCCACGCGCTTGGCGCCGTTCATCACGGCGATCATGCCGCTCGGGCCGGACGAGGTGTAGTTCGAGTTCGGGCCGCGCGCGTCGAGCACCATCGCGCCGTAGCACAGCACGTTGTTGGGCAGCCCGATCAGCAGCGTCGAAGGCTTGGACCCCATGCAGGTCTTGCCGAACGCCGCGAGCGAGCCCTTGCCCTGCTCGTCGCGCGCCGCGCGCTGCTCTTCCATGTAGTACGCGTTGTCGCTGGCGCCGGACGGCGGCGCGCCGACGTACATGCCGATCCGCTCGGGGGTGACGCCGATCGTGCCCCATCCCGCGTCCTTCTTGAGCATCTCCACCGCCGCGAGGCCGATGGCGTCGGTGTGCGACATCGCCTTCAGCATCTTTTTGTCGGAAAAATACGGCGCCGGTTTGAAGTCGGTGAGCGACAACTTGCGCGCGCCAATCGGCCCCGCGAGGAACGCCAGCTGCGCGTCCGCGCCGACGCCGGCGCCCGAGACGAGCCCGAGGCCCGTGATGACCACGTCGTTTGCCGTCGTCATAAGGCGATCCTCCCCGCGACCAGCGCGGTGTTGGAGCCGCCGAAGCCGACCGAGTTGCTCAGGGCGTACTCCATCTGGCAGTCCGTGGGCTTGGCCGGCGTCAGCTGCGCCAGCACCTCGTGGTCCTTCGTCTGGATGTTGATCGACGGCGGCAGGACTTGGTGCTGCAAGGCTTTCACGCAGGTCGCGAACTCGATCGCGCCGGCGGCGGAGATCATGTGGCCGGTCATGCTCTTGGTCGAGCTGACGAGGGTGTGGCAGCGCGAGGCCGGGAACACCTTGCTCACGGCGAGCGCCTCGATGCGGTCGTTGAGCGAGGTCGAGGTCCCGTGCGCGTTGATGTAGCCGACCTTGCTGGCGTCGATCGTGGCGTCGTCGAGCGCCATCTGCATGGCCTCGATCGGGCCGGTGCCCTCGGGATGCAAGTCGGTGATCCGGTAGGCGGATTCGGTGACGCCGTAGCCGCAGACCTCGGCCAGCGGCGTGGCGCCGCGGCGCAGGGCGTGCTCGAGCTCCTCGAAGACGAGCATGCAGGCGCCTTCGCCGAGCACGAAGCCGTCGCGGTTCTTGTCGAACGGGCGCGAGGCCGTGCGCGGCTCGTCGTTGCGCTTCGAGAGCGCGCCGAGCAGGCTGAAACCCGCGAAATAGTAGGGATTCACCATCGAGTCGGCGCCGCCCGTGACGCACAGGTCGGCCTCGCCGTAGCGGACCATCTCGTAGGCCTCGCCGAGCGCCTGGCCCGACGAGGCGCAGGCGGTGTGCACGGTCGTCGTGCCGCCTTTGGCGCCCGCGAGCCGCGCGATCACGGACGTCAGCATCTCGGGGAAGAACTGCGCGTGGTTCCGGTAGGTGTCCGCGTCGAACTTGCCCGGGAGGTAATGCTCCTCGTACCAGGAGAAGTCCGGACTCCCCATGCCGTTGCCGATACACACGGCGACGCGGAACGGGTCGAGGCCCTTCATGCCGGATTGGGCCAGAGCTTCGAGCGCCGCGGTGACGCCGAACTTCCCGGCCGCGCTCAGAAACGGCCAATCGCCTTCGGCCACCTCACTGGGCCGCTGGGCCTCATTGAACCCTTTGACTTCGTAGGCGATCCTAGTCGGGAAGCCCGAGGCGTCGAAGCGCCGCACGGGGCCCGCGACCGAGACGCCTTCAATTATGCCGCTCCACGTGGCGCCCATGGTGTTGCCGAGCGGCGTCACGGCGCCGATCCCGGTCACGACGACGCGCCGGCGGCGCCCGCCCTTCTTGTCGTTGGTGCTCATGCTTGCTCCGTCAGGTGGTAGTCATAGAGACCACGCATGATGCGTTTTCCGTCTTTCATCAGGTCGGTGACCGTGCTGATCGTGGCCCCGTCGCGGGACGCGACTTTGATGTGGGCCTCGACGGTGTCGCCGGGCTTCACGAACGCCCGGATCTTGATGTCTTTGGTCCGCTTGACGCGCAGGAGCTGACCTTGGCGCGGCGAGAGCAGCCGCTGCGCCGCGGCGCCGATCGTCTCGTTCAGGATCACGATCGGGGTCACGGGGAACCGCGGAAAATGGTCCCGGTAAAACGTCAGGCCCGGGTCGAAGGTCGTGCGGCAGACGATCGAATCCTCCGTCTGCTCCACCGTTTCGAGCAAACTGTCGAACGGAAACGCCGCGCCTTCGTCGTCGTGCTGGCTGATCCCGCCGTCGACCATGGCGTCGAAACGCCGCCGCGTCGCGTCCGGGTCCTCGAGCTCGCCGAGCGGCATGAAGTAGCCGTTGCAGTTCTGGATGGTCTGGATGACCTCGCCGCCGAAGCGCGCTTCGCCCGAGAAGACGAAGGTCTCTTCCTCCATCTTGGTCACGATCGCCGAGAGCTCGACCGTGCTGCCGGCGGGCACCTCGCGCGCGACGGTGATGGCATTGGCGAAGAGGAACACCGGCCGCGCCGTGAACTGGTTGCGCTCGAGGCAGAGCCACGAGGCCAGTTGGCCGATCGCCTCCGAGATCGCGCCCGGTGCGACTACGGCGGCCCCCCCGAGCCGCGCGTAGCGCAACGGGGCCAAGGCGCCGAAGCGCACGCTGCCGTGCACTTCGTCCTCGGTCCGCCGCGAGATGTGATCAACGAAAAGGAAGCGCACTTGGGTCACCCTCATTCCAACATCTAAGGTGAGATCACCCTCTCCCCCCCGAGGAGGGTGATCACACCCGCGATGCCGGAAATTCGCCCGGTTGTACGACCGAATTTCCTTCTGGAATTCCGAAGAGCTGCTCGCTCACCATGCGCTCGAAGGTGCCCACGGTGAAGAGGCTCGGGATGTCGCGCACGAGGAGGCTGCGGCTGAATTCCGCCGGGCCCACCTCGGGCATGGCCTTCTTGATCGACGCGATCGCGGCGGCGGTGAGCCGGCCGTCGACGGCGAATTGCTCGTCGGAAAGGCCGCCGCGGGCCCTTTTCTCGAGGTCGCCCTTGGGGAGCTTGATGCTGAATTCCTTCTCCAGGCGGAAGATGATGTCGAGGAAGTCGATCGACTCGGCGCCGAGGTCCTTCATCAGGCTGCTGCCGCGCTGCACTTCGTCGGCGTCCAGGTAGAGGGCGTCGGCGACGACTGCACGCACACGGTCCAGAACTTTCATTACACTTTCCTCCGGAGGTTATTAGGAAACGAGGCTCTTTGAGCGGCGCCCCACGACGGGACGATAAAAAAACGGGACATCAGACGTCAGTTGGGGGCTGACGAACGCTTCTTGGAGTTTCAGGCGCCGATTCCACCATCGACATGGAGGACCGTGCCGGTGACATAGGAGGCGAGGTCGCTCGCCAGAAAGAGCACCGCGTTGGCGATGTCCCCGGGCGTGCCGTAGCGCTTGAGCAGGATCTTGGAGAGGATCTCGGGGCCCGCGGCGTCGCGGACCGTCTTCGACATGTCGGTCTCGATCATCCCGGGCGCCACGGCGTTGACGCGGATGTTGCGCGCCGCGAGCTCGACGGCGAGGGCCTTGGTCAGGGCCTCGATACCGCCCTTGGAGGCCGCATAGTTGCTGTGCCCGCGGCCCGGCCGGGTCCCGGCAATCGACGACAGGTTGACGATGGACCCGGAGCGCTTGCGCATCATCAGCCGGGCGGCCGGCTTGATGCAGCGGAAGGCCCCGGTCAAATTGGTATTGATGACGTCGAGCCACTCGGCGTCGTCCATGGCCATGATCAGCTGGTCCTTGACGATGCCGGCGTTGTTAACCAGCACGTCGAGCTTGCCGTGCTCGGCCTCGATCATATCCATAGTTGCGTCGACGTCGGCCTGCTCCCGGACGTCGCAGCGCTTGGCCACAACCTTATGGCCGAGGGCCTGGAGCGAGGCCTGAAGCTCATGCGCGGCGCCTTCGCTGCCCGCATACGTAAAAATGACGGATGCGCCATCCTTGGCGAAGCCCTCCACCACCGCCCGGCCAATGCCTCGGGCGCCGCCTGTCACCAGGACCACTTTGTTGGAAAAGGTCGTTTGCATACTCAACCTTAAAGCAGATTCCATGCCACTCGAGTAACCAGCCGAAATTACACATAGCCTGTTTACTCATGAGGCACAAGCCTGCCAGATGCGGCATGGCCCACGCCGAAATGTGCCCGCGCGTTCGGATAATTTTTTATTAATTTCATAGTGTTAAGGATCACTGCTGAGAATGGCAGGGGCCCGGTCGCTGGGAGGCTTTTGGTCTGCCATTACTGGCAGCGTGTGCTATAACGCTGGCAAGCCAAGTCAGCGTACAATAGCCAACTCACCCATCAAGCCCAAGCTCGCACCGGAGGAATTCTGGAAAAGGTCCCGCATGTCCTTGCGAACGGCCGCTACGAGCTCTGTGAGTTCGTGAGCAAAGGCGGCATGGGCGCCGTCTACCGTGCGCGCGACGTGCAACTCGGCCGTCAGGTCGCGGTAAAGTGCCTCCTCGACGTGTCGAAGGAGACCTCGCGGGAGCTGGCGGCCAAGGAAGCCCGGACGTTGGCGTCGCTCAACCACCGCAACATCATGCGCGTGTTCGACATCCTCCAGTCCGGCGACCAGGTCTGGATCGTCAGCGAATGGCTGGAGGGCAAGAGCCTGGCCCAGCTCAAGCTGCCGCTGCCGCCGGCTTGCGTGCTCGCGATCATGGCCCAGGTCTACGACGCGCTGGCGTCGGCGCACCTGGCGCAGGTCATCCACCGGGACGTGAAGCCGGCCAACATCATCCTCGGCGTCGACGGGCGCGTCACCCTGATCGACTTCGGGGTGGCCTTCGCCCCGGGCAGCTCGACCGGGGAAACCCTGGTCGGATCCTTGCGATACACCGACCCGCGGATCCTGGAAGGGGAGCCGCCGGATGCGGCCTCCGACCTTTTTTCGGCGGGGCTCCTTCAGGTCGA
The DNA here is from genome assembly GCA_043786345.1 of Pseudomonadota bacterium. Taxonomy (GTDB): domain Bacteria; phylum Bdellovibrionota_B; class Oligoflexia; order Oligoflexales; family CAIYRB01; genus JANOTL01. The sequence continues at coordinate 15 of JAYVWD010000526.1, read as the reverse complement.
GCTGATGACGGGCGA
>JAYVWD010000525.1:0-4317 GCA_043786345.1 Pseudomonadota bacterium | reverse complement strand
ACCTCGTCGAGTCGATGTTCAAACGCTTCGCCGGAGTCAAGGATTCGGGTACGATTATCCCTGGTCATGGCGGCTTTCTCGACCGCGTCGACGGCATCTTATTCTCGGCGCCGGTCATCTGGGCGATCATCCATTATTCGAGGCCGTAGGGAGCAGGGTCGCCCCGACGCTGCCTTGGGTCGTGGCTCTTGGTCGCGGAAATGTGAGCATTGGTGTTCCAGTTCTTCTCCCATCCGCTGCCGGCCGTGGTCATCCTGCTCGGCGTTTTGGTGTTCTTCCACGAGTTCGGCCACTTCGTCGTCGGCCGGCTCAGCGGGATCGCCGTCGAGATCTTCTCGATCGGCTTTGGACCGCGCATTTTCGGCTTCTCCCACGGCGGCACCGAGTATCGCCTGAGCTGGATCCCGCTCGGCGGATACGTCAAATTCGCCGGCTCGCACCCGTCCGAAGAGGTCCCCCCGAACCTCAAGGGGATCGCCTTCCGCGACGCCTCGCTGCCCAAGCGCGCCATCACCGTGCTCGCCGGGCCTGGCGCCAACTTCATCCTGGCCGTCGTCGTCTACACCATCTTGGGAATGGACGGGGTGCAGCACCCGCCCGCCGTGATCGGCGAGGTCATCGAGGGCAGCCCGGCCGAGGCGGCCGGCGTCCAATTCGGCGACCGCATCACCCAAATCGGCGCGAAGAAGGTCGAGACCTGGCGCCACATCGAAGAGGCGATCTCGACGTCCCCGGGCAAACGCCTGGTCGTCACCGTCGACCGCGCCGGCCAGCCGAAGACCCTCGAGCTGACGCCCATGACCGTGCAGACGACCGACGGCGCCGGGCGCTCGGTGACCATCGGGCGCGCCGGCGTCGCGCTCGGACGGCTGCCGGCCATCGTGTCGGTGACGCAGGGCTTCGGCGCCGCGGCCCGTGCCGGCTTCCGGACCGGCGACCGGGTGACCGCGGTCAAGGTGGGCGAGCAGTGGCTGCCCGTCGGGAGCTTTCCGGAGTTCGTCGTGACGCTCGACAAGGCGCTCGGGCCTATGCCCGAGACTTCGGGCGCGGCGCAAGCGCCGCCCATGGAGGTTCCCATCATCGGCGCCGAGAAGGCGGCCGCCTATAAAGCGCTGATGGACGCTATGGGCGGCAAGCTTGCGAACGGCGCCAGCTCCCAGATCCAGCTCAAGGTGCAGGCCTCGGTTCCCCCGAAGGACGAGCCCGACGCCAAGGACGGGGTGAAGCCTGTGCCGGCGCCCGCGCCCGCGCCCGGGCCCGAGCGCATTCTGACGCTCGAGGCCGGCCCGCTCGCCTCCCAAAAACGCCCGCTGTCCAAGCGCTCCGTGTTCAATGCCCTGGGAATCGCGGACGGCCAGCTCACCGTCGCCGACGCCACCGACGGCGCCAAGGGCGCGCTCCAGACGGGCGACGTCCTGCGCAGCTGGAACGGCGTCGAGGTCCGCGACCTCTACGCGCTGCGCGAGCAGCTGATTGCCAACAACTCGCCGCTCGTCAAGCTCGGCGTCCTGCGCGACCAGATCCCGCGGCAGGTCGAGGTCACGCTCAAGGGCGTCGAGGTCCAGAAGCCCGAAGGCAAGGCGACGATCTACCAGCTGCCGTTGCTCTTTTGGGGCCAGCCCGAGGACCCGGCGCCGATCGTCGAGAAGTACTCGAACCCGCTCCAGGCCCTCGCCTACGGCGTGCGGGAGACGACGGTCCAGACCGGCGAGCTCATGAAAAACGTGACGAGCCTGATCACGGGCGACATCCCGCTCAAGGCGCTCGGCGGCCCGATGCTCATCGCCAAGGTCGCGGGCGACTCGGCGAAGCGCGGCTGGCAGACGTTTCTCGGCGCGATGGCGCTGATCAGCGTCAACCTCGGGCTCCTCAACCTGTTTCCGATTCCGGTGCTCGACGGCGGCCAGCTCGTGCTGATGGGCGTCGAAGGCGCCAAGCGCAGCCCCTTGAAAGAGGCGGCGATCGAGAATTTCCAGAAGGTCGGCTTCGCCATGATCATGGCGCTCGTCGTCCTGGCGACCTACAACGACTTAAGCCGGTTCTGGAAGTCCATGCTCGAAAGTGTGGTCGGTATTTTCCAATGAGCCTCCTTCGCACCCCACTCGCCGGCTCGCGGGGACCCCTGCGCTATGGCGGACAGGGCCGGACGCTGGGCCTGCTCGTCGACACCACGATGCAAGGCGTGTCCATGGCGCTCCTCTCGCTGGGCGAGGCGGCGACCGACGCCGGGATCCTCTGGCGCGGCGCGCACCTCGAGAACGCGGGCTCGGTGCTCGCGATCGCGGACCTCCTGGCCGAGGGCCTGGCCGCCGTCGGCGCCGCGCCCGCGGACCTGGCCGGCATCGGGGTGGCGGCCGGACCGGGCTCGTTCACCGGCATCAAGGTCGGGCTCGCGTTCGTACACGGGCTGCGCCGCTCGTTTCCGGACGCGCGGCCGCTGCCGGTGCTGGCCCTGTGCTCGCTCGAGGCGGCGGCCGCGACGCTCGCGGCGCGGCGCGCGGTGCCGGCGCTCGGGCTGCTCCTGCCCGCGACCCGCACCCACGGCTACTTCGCCGCGGTGAGCGGCGGCGTTTGCGCGCCGGCGCGGCTCGTCGCCTTCTTAGGGGGTGAGGGGCCGGACCATCTGCGGCCGCTTTCCTCCGCCGCGCCGCTCTGCGTCTTCGCGGCTTGGCCCGCCGCCGCGGCGTGGAGCGCCGCGCCCCTGGAAGAGCTGGCCCCTTCGGCGGTGTGCGCCGCCGCCATTTATGGTATGTCGGTTGAATCACAGGCGCTCTGGCCGCATGGATTCGGGACCGAGGCGCCTGCCCCGCGATACCTCCGGCTCTCGACGGCGGAAGAAAAGCTCGCGTCCTCCCAAAAAGGCAAGTGAAGCCATGAAACGACCCAAGCTCGGTGGCGCCGTCTACATCCTTCCGAACCTTCTGACGACGGGGAACCTCTTCTGGGGCTTCTTCGCGATCATGAAGGCGCTGCAAGGCGAGTTCGCCTGGGCGGGCTCGGCGATCCTCCTCGGCGCCGTCTTCGACATGCTCGACGGGCGCGTCGCGCGCCTCGCGAAAGCCTCGAGCGAGTTCGGCGTCCAGTACGACTCCCTGTGCGACCTCGTGTCCTTCGGGTGCGCGCCGGCGATCATGATGTATCAGTACGGGCTGCACTCCTTCGGCCGCATCGGCTGGGTGCTTTGCTTCCTGTACATGGCCTGCGGCGCGCTGCGCCTCGCCCGCTTCAACGTCATGAGCGGCATCGGCAAGGCCTCGGGCGACTTCACCGGCCTGCCGATCCCGATGGCCGCCGCCGTGGTCGCGACCTTCATGCTCGTCATGTCGGACCTCGAGGCCAACTCGGGCCAGGCCTCGTGGCTGTCGAACATCTACAATACCTACCTGCGCGACCCCTCGGTCCGCGCCAACTTCCTGCTCTTCCTGGCGCCGGCGCTGGCGCTCGCCATGGTGAGCAACATCGTCTACCGCTCCCACAAGGCGCTCAAGATCCGCGCCGTCAAGCCCTTCAAGCTGCTCTCGATCCTGACCTTCCTGATCGCGCTGCTCGCGTATCAACCGGAGGCCGTCGGCTTCGGATTCTGCCTGTTCTACGCCTTGAGCGGCCCGTTCGAGTGGGCCCTCGGCTGGAAGAAGGCGACCGAGGACGACGACATCTTCACGCCCCACGACGAGGACGAGTCGATCATGGAGCCGGGTCACGACCCCGGCCCGCCCGAAGACAACGGCGCGACCCTGCGGCTCGGGCTCTTCAAGAAGGACGCCCCGAAATGAAGATCGCGATCATCGGCGCCACCGGCGCCGTCGGCCGGGAGATGGTGAAGGACCTCGAGGTGTCCGGGATCAAGGACGTCCAGCTCGGCCTCTATGCGTCGCCGAAATCCGCGGGCGCCAAGGTGCAGTTCCGCGGCAAGACCCAGGACGTCCAGGCCTTCGACTTAAAGAAGCTCGAGGGCACCAGGTACGCGCTCATGAGCGCCGGCGGCGGCTTTTCCCGCGAATTCTCCCGCGCCCTGGTGGCCCAGGGCACGACCGTCATCGACAACAGCTCGGCGTTCCGCATGGCGGACGACGTGCTGCTCGTCGTGCCCGAGGTGAACGGCCACCTCCTCTCGAAGGACGCCAAGCCCCAGATCATCGCCAACCCCAACTGCTCGACGATCCAGATGGTCGTGGCCCTCAAGCCGCTCCAGGACGCGTTCGGCCTCGCGATGGTCACCGTCTCGACGTACCAGTCGGTGTCGGGGACGGGCAACAAAGGCATCAGTGAGCTCGCCCAGCAGCTCGAGGCGCGCTTCAAGTTCCAGGAGGTCGAGCC
>JAYVWD010000524.1:0-2146 GCA_043786345.1 Pseudomonadota bacterium | reverse complement strand
CGCCGGCAGCAAGCCAAAGGCGCCCAAGGCTCCCAGCGGCGGACGCGGAGGCCGAGGCGGAGGCGGCGACAGCCCGGATCCGGATAACGAAGCCGAAATGGCCAATGAATTCACGTCGTCCAATTGGCAGGAGCCCGACTCCGGCCTGACGGATGCGCCGAAATTTCAGCCGATCTCCGAGCCGATGGATAACTGCGCCAAATACAACCTGAAGGGCTTCGCCCTGGTGAACTGTGCGCGCTACGCGGCGTACAACAATGCCAAGCTCACCCCGCGCGCGGAGGCGCCGGCGCCCCCAACCGGCCTGGCCCTGAGCGCCGATGCGGCCGCCGCGTCGAAGGGCGACGTCGAGCTCATCCGCCACGTCATCAAGCCGAATTTCACGGTGACTCAAGGTCAGACCGGCTCGTGCACGCAAAACGCGCTACAAACTGCCGCTCGCGCGCTCCTGCAAGCGCAAGGGAAGAATCCCGGCGACTACATCTCGATGGACGGCGAGGAGATCTCGGAAAAGGTCTTCAACGGCACACAGGGCGGCCAGGCCATGATGGAAGCCGCACCCGACGCCTTCAACAAGTACTACGAGGGCAAGGCGCAAGTGACGACGGCGGCCCTCAATGGTTACGCGGACGCCGCGGCCGTGGTCCGCAAGGGCAAGCCCGTGTGGATGGCGAGCGGCATCAAGATGGGTGGCGGCGGCAGCTGGAACGAGGTCGGCGGACGCAAAGGCGGCGGCGCCGAGTTCGGACTGACTGGGGACTACACGAAGGCGGCCGACCCGTTCGGCATCCTTCTGGAATCCGGCCGCGGCTCCGAGCTCGGCCTCACGGAAGGCTCGACCTTTCAGGACTACGTGGTCAGCCTCGGCGATGACGGCGAAAATGGCCACGCCTACACGATGGTGGGATACATCGGCCCCGGAACCGGCGGCGGCGGCGGCGGCGGCGGCGGCGATAAACTCGAGCTCGCGGGCTGCGACGAATACTTCGTCGTCCAGAACTCCTGGGGCAAAGAGTGGGGCGAAGGCGGCCTCGCCTACGCCGAAGCTTGCAACCTCCCTGGCGGCGTTCAGTTCAACGAAGTCGACGTGACGACGCCTTGAAGCCAAGGGGTTCGGGACGGGGCGGCAAGGCCCGTCCCGAGCCCGTGACATCAGCTTGAAGTCGGGCGCCTCGTGGGGAGACTCGCGGGGCGCTCGCCATTGTGGCGGGCCGTCGCGCCGCGGCTTTGGTGCCCGCGTCCGCCGACGAGGCGACCGCGCCCGTCCTTGCGCGAGGCCCGCGTAAGCCGCCCCTCGCCCGTCCATTCCGACGCCAGTCCCCCGGACGGGCGTCGTATCGGCGCCCCCCTCCCGATCAGTTACAGCCCTTGACGCATTCCCACCGGATGCGGTGGGCCTCGAAGCCGAAGGCGCCGCTTTGCTGCTTCACGCGGTGTAGGGTAGGCGCGCGTAGCCGCCCGAGCCCCACGCCTGACCCCACGAGTTCTTGATCAGGAAGTAGCCGCCGCCATTGCCGTTTTCCTCGACGTGCTGGAACCCCTGCACCGAGTAGGAGTGCCCGGCGCCAGGGTCGGACCCGCAGCTCAGGACCTCGGAGCCCTTCGCGCCGCCGGCGCCGAACCAGCCCTGGTTCACGCCCGAGGCGACCCAAATGCAGTCCTGCTCCCGGAGCGCCTTCTCCATCGCCTCGATGGTCGTCAGGTCCTCGATCTTCGTGACCATGATCTCATAGGCCCCGTCGGTGCTCACGAACGTCGTGCCGAGCGCGGCCTGCGACGCCGACGGCATCTTCGGCTGGCGGTATTTGGCCCAGAAATCGCGGGCGCCGATCTCGAACGCCGGGATCCTCTTCTTCACGCTGCAGATCAGCGAGTGGATGCGATCGAAGACGCACAAAAAAATCGGAGCGGCGACGTCCTGGTCATCGAGGGCCTCTTGAGACTTTTCTTGTGCATGTGCCCCCCTATCGGCACCAGCGCCGGAAAGGTTTAGAGTGCACCTTTCCTAAATATTTACCGGATCTTCGACTCAAGTCCGGGGGGCGGGGGGCCGATGCCCGGGACAGGGGGAACGCACCTTGGCCGGCACTAAACTCCACATCGTTTCGCGAGCTTTGGCCCTCGCCACGGCGCTCGCCGGCTGCGG
>JAYVWD010000523.1:0-4011 GCA_043786345.1 Pseudomonadota bacterium | reverse complement strand
TTTTTTGGCCGGATAACCGGTCTCGACCGCGCGGGCGGCGTCCTCGCGCGTCGCCTTTTTGTAGGTCATGCTTTTTTGCAGGGCCGCCGGGATGACGGGCGCCGGGTGCGGGGCGGCTTTTTTGCCGTGGACGGCGTCGTAGGCGGCCTGCATGGCGTCGCGCACGCCGTCCAATTCCTTCTGGCAGTCCTCGGCGGAGATGCCGCCTTCGTCGGCGGCGACCGTCTCGGCGTACTTCTTGAAGGCGGTCGGCTGCGCGGCGATCTTCCGGTACATGACCGGCTGGGTGAACGCCGGCTCGTCGCCTTCGTTGTGGCCGTGGCGGCGGTAGCCGATCAGGTCGATGACGATGTCGCGCTGGAACTTCTGGCGGAACGCGACGGCGAGCTGCGCGCACCAGACGACCGCGTCGGGGTCGTCGGCGTTCACGTGCAGGACGGGGGCGCGGACGATCTTGGCGATGTCGGAGCTATACTCCGTCGAGCGGTACTCGTCGGGGTCGGTGGTGAAGCCGATCTGGTTGTTGGTGATGACGTGGATCGTGCCGCCGGTCCGGTAGGCCTGGAGCTGCGAGAAGTTGAGGGTTTCCGCGACCGTGCCCTGGCCCATCATCGCCGCATCGCCATGCAGCAGCACCGGCAGCACACGCTCGCGCTTTTCGTCCAGGAGGAGCCGCTGGCGCGCCCGCACGAAGCCTTCGACGACCGGGTTGACGATCTCGAGGTGCGACGGGTTGGGCGACAGGTACAGGCGGATCCGCTTGCCGTCGGCGGTCGGGATCTCCGAGGCGTAGCCCTTGTGGTACTTGACGTCCCCGTCGATGTCGAGCGGGTTGAACTCGGTCTGCTCGAAGTCGCTGAGCATCATCTCGTAGGGCTTGCCCATGAAGTTGGTCAGGACGTTGAGGCGGCCGCGGTGGGCCATGCCGAGGCAGAGCTCCTCGACGCCGACGTTCGCGGCGTCGTTGGCGATGGTGTCGAGCAGCGGGATGAGCGAGTCGCAGCCTTCTCCCGAGAAGCGTTTCACGCCGATGTAGCGGCGGCCGAGGAACTGCTCGAACATCTCGGCCTGCGCCAGCTTCTTCACGATGCGGCGCCGGAGCTCGGGCGCGAACTTGGGCTTGTTGCGGGTGCCTTCCATCTTCTCCTGGAGCCAGGCGACGATGGCGATGTCGTTGAGCTCGCGGAAGTCCGCCCCGATGGTGCTGCAGTAGGTGTCGGTGAGCAGGCTCATGATCTCGGGCAGGCTCGCCGCCTTGAGCGGCAGATTGGCCGGATGGAACTGGCGCTTGGGGTCGACGCCCGCCAGGCCGTGGGCTTCGAGCGTCATGTCCGGCTTGATCGGCGGCTTAGGGGCCAGCGGGTCGAGGTGCGCGGACAAATGCCCGAGGCGGCGGTAAGCGTTGATGAGCGCCTCGACCTTCGACGAATCGTGGTCGCCCGGCACGGCGCCGGCGCCGCCGATGGTGTCGCCGCGGAGCGCGAGCTCGTAGCCCTCGAAGAAGCGCTGCCAGCTCGGATCGACGCCGGTCGGATCCTTCTGATACTGCGCGTAGAGCGTCTCCAGGAACTGGACGTTCGTTCCGGTGGCGAAGCTGAAACGGCTCGAGCCCGAAGCTTCCTGCGACATCTTGGTTCCTTACGACTTAGATATGAATCGTGCGCTTGTCGACGCCCAGTGCCGCTTCTTTAACCACTTCAGAGAGGGTCGGGTGCGCATGGCAGGTGCGCGCGATGTCTTCGGCGCTGCTGCCGAACTCCATCGCGAGGGCCATCTCGGCGATCAACTCGGACACGTTGGGGCCGATCATGTGGACGCCGAGCACGCGGTCAGTTTTGGCATCGGCAATGATCTTAACGAATCCGTCGGTGTTGCCAAGCGCTTTGGCCCGGCCGTTGGCGGCAAACGGGAACTTGCCGATATTGACGGCGACCCCCTGCTCCTTGGCCTGCTCCTCGGTCATCCCGACGGCGGCGACCTCCGGCCAGGTGTAGACAACCCCTGGAATTGCTTCGTAATTCACGTGTCCTGGCTTGCCCGCCAGGATCTCGGCGACGGCGATGCCCTCATCTTCGGCCTTGTGGGCGAGCATGGGGCCGCGGACGACGTCGCCGATGCCGTAGACCCCGGCGACCGGGCTCTCGAAGTGGTCGTTGACCGGGATTTTGCCGCGGTCGAGGACGAGGCCGATCGCTTCGACGTTCAGGCCCTCGGTGAAGGCGCGGCGGCCGACGGCCACGAGCATCTTGTCGCCCTTGATCTCGACCCGCTCGCCGCCCTTCTCGCAGATGGCGATGACGTCCTTCTTGCCGACCTTGGTCTCGACGAGCTTGGTGTCCATGTGGAACTCCATGCCCTGCTTCTCGAGGATGCGCTTCATCGCCTTCGAGACCTCGGCGTCCATGCCGCCGAGGATGTTGGGGAGGGCCTCGACGACGGTGACCTTGGCGCCGAGGCGCAGCCACACCGAGCCCATCTCGAGACCGATGACGCCGCCGCCGACGACGATCAGGTGCTTCGGCACGGTGTCGAACTTGAGGGCGCCGGTGGAGCTGACGATCGTCACGCGGTCGTACTTGGCCGGGGGGATCTCGATCGGCTTGCTGCCGGTCGCGATGACGGTGGCGCGGGTCGTGTGTTTGGTGACGCTGCCGTCCGGGGCGGTGACGGCGACGGTTTGCGCGTCGACGAAGCTGCCCCGGCCCTTGAGCCAGGTGACCTTGTTTTTCTTGAATAATCCGGCGACGCCACCGGTGAGTCCTTTGACGATCTCGTCCTTGCGTTTGAGCATCTGGCCGAGGTCGAGCGTGAGCTTGCCGACACCGACGCCGTGCTTCACCAACTCGTGCTCGGCCTGGTGGTAGAACTCGCTCGACTGCAGCAGGGCCTTCGACGGGATGCAGCCGACGTTGAGGCAGGTACCGCCCAGGGTCTGCTCGTACTCGACGCAGGCGGTGCGCAGCCCGAGCTGGGCGGCGCGGATCGCGCACACGTAGCCGCCGGGACCCGAGCCGATGATGATGACGTCGAAGTCGGCGGTTTTTTCGGTGCTATCGGCCATCGGTCAAACCTCCAGCAGAAGGCGTTGCGGGTCTTCGACCATGTCCTTGATCTTGACCAGGAACTGGACCGCCTCCTTGCCGTCGACGATGCGGTGGTCGTAGGAGAGGGCGACGTACATCATCGGGCGGATGACCACCTGGCCGTTGATCGCCACGGGGCGATCCTGGATCTTGTGCATGCCGAGGATGCCGCTTTGCGGGGGGTTCACGATCGGGGTCGAGAGCAGCGAGCCGAAGGTGCCGCCGTTCGAGATCGTAAAGGTGCCGCCGGTGAGGTCCTCGACGGTGATCTTGCCGTCGCGGGCCTTGGCCGCGTAGTAGGCGATCGACTGCTCGATCTCGGCCATCGTGAGCTTGTCGGCATCGCGCACGACCGGCACCACGAGGCCGCGGTCGCCCGACACGGCGACGCCGATGTCGATGAAGTCGTGGTAGACGATCTCGTTGTTTTCGATCCAGCCGTTGATCGCGGGGAAGGTCTTGAGGGCCGAGGTGGCGGCGCGGACGAAGAACGACATGAACCCGAGGCCGATGCCGTGCTTCTCGGCGAATTTGTCCTTGTACTGCTTGCGCAGGTCCATCACCGCCTTCATGTCGATCTCGTTGAAGGTCGTCAGGATCGCGGCGGTGTTCTGGGCGTGGACGAGGCGCTCGGCGATGCGGCGGCGGAGCATCGACATCGGCTCGCGGCGCTCGGTGCGGGCGCCGCCGGCGGCTTTGGGAGCCGGCGGTTTCGGGGCGGGCACGGGCGCTTTCGCCGCGGGCGCGGCCGCTGCCGCGGGCTTCGCGCCGCCTTCCATATGAGTGATAACGTCGCCCTTGGTCACGCGGCCGCCTTTGCCGCTGCCGGCGACGTCGGCGACGTCGACTTTGTTTTCTTCCGTGATGCGCCGGACGGCGGGGCTGACGGTGGCCGACGCGGCGCTGGCGGCGGCGCTCGCCGCAGCGG
>JAYVWD010000522.1:0-4096 GCA_043786345.1 Pseudomonadota bacterium | reverse complement strand
CAAAAGAGCAGCGGCAGCAGCAGCCGCGGCGGCGCCTTCTCCGGTGCGCCGACGGTGCAGTCGCCGCCGCCGGTCGTCGTGCCGCCGGTCGAGCCCGTCGTCAATCCTGGCACGGCCTCCGGTACGGGGACCGCCACGGGCACCGCCTCCGAAGCCGCCGCGCCGGTCGATACGCTGACCGCCGTCGCCCTTACCACCTCGCACCTCTACACCAACGGCACCTCGACCGCCGAGACCTGCGTCAACGTCAGCTTCGTCGTGAAGAAGGCCGACGCGCCGGTCGCCGACATCGTCGTCTCGTTCGGCGTCGTCGCGTCGACCCCCGACGTGAAGGACGCGGGCCGGATGAACCCGGTCGACGCCAAGACCGACGCGCAGGGCACGGCGACCTCGTCCTACTGCTCGGGCGCGGACGCCGCCACGCTCAACGTCACCGGCCGGGTCGGCAAGCTGTCGTCGAACTCGGGCGACATCACCGTCGCCTTGAAGCCGATCTACTCCTTTCAATACGCGCGCTTCGACGGCGCCGAGGAGACCCCGGTCGAAGCCCCGGCCGGCTCCGGCTCCGGCTCGGGCTCCGGCTCGGCCGCGGGCATCGGCGCCGCCGCCACGATCAAGCTCAACCTCCTGGATTCCGGGCCCAACGACTGCACGAAGGTCTACTTCAAGCTCGTGAAGGACGGCGCCCCCGTCGTCAGCGCGCCGGTCACGTTTCGCACCCAGCTGGACTACCCGAAGGGCGCCAAGCTCGCCGAGAAGGACAAGACCGGCACCAACGCCACAGACACGGCGACCGGCAAGAAGTTCGCGACCTTCGCCGCCACCAGCGGCAACCAGGGCGAATTCGCCGTGCCGGTGTGCGCCGGCGTCGACTTGGGCACCATCGTCGTCTCGGGCATCTACAAGGACGACGAGCAGAAGCAGTACATCGCGAAGTCGCCGGTCATCGCCATCAACGCCGGCCTCACCAACTTCGCCAACATGTCGCTGACCTATGACCCGAAGAACGCCAAGATCATCCGCGGCTACTTCAACACCAACAGCACCGACATCCACCCGTTCACCGTGAAGCTCGGGGCGCGGCAGGACGGCGACCCGATCGGCGAGTTCCCGGTCTCGGTCGCGGCCGAGACCGGCAAGATCACGGTCGCCAACAGCGGCTATCCGACCGTCGACGGCACTGCCGCGTTCACGATGCAGGCCCTGCACATGGTGAACTACCGTCCCTTTCCCGTCATCGCATACCATTCCTCCGATGCGCAGACGCGCTGCGACGCCTATGCGCTGTCCCTCGAGCCGGCGCCGGTCCTCTACTCCGATCTGCGCCGGAACTGGCGCAGCACGGTCGCCTACATGGTGCGCGGCCAGGAGCACTTCAACGACGCGAACCACAACGGCGTCTATGACCCGGGCGGCGACGGCTTCTGGGACGTCAACCAGAACGGCGTCTTCGACTTAGGGATCGACGTTTTGACCTTCGACGCGAAAGGGGACGGGCTCTTCGACCCGACCTCTGAGTGGTTCATCGACCTGCCGACGCCGTTCATCGACGTGGACGAGGACGGCGTCTATACCGCGGGCAAAGACATCGTCGTCGGCGACTTCTACAGCCCGCCGAACGGCAAGCGCGACAACGACACGCTGATCTGGAAGAGCGACGTGGTGCCGATCTACATGGGGACCTCGCCCTTCGCGATGGTGCACGGCGAGATCCTGCCGGGCCTCGGCGACGACACGATCGGCGACGGCTACTTCACCGGCCTCCAGGCCAAAGGGCTGATGGGCCCCAACAACGGCTTCCCCATACCGACAGTCTATGGTGAGGCCGTCACGCCCACGGTACTCTTCGGCGTCGGCTCCCAGCTCGGCTATGGGTCCAAGTGGTACTACCTCTATGCGCACGACGTCTGCGGCAACCCGCCGCCGGGCGAAACCAAGATCGAGGTCAATTTCGTCCAGGACATGGGTACGCCGGCCTATGGGGTGCGCGATTTCGCCGCCAACTTCTACATCCAGCCGGGCGATCACATTCTGGAGCCCTCGCGGCGCCTGCTCTCGGACTCCACGGGCTCGAACCTGACCCACGTGAACTTCAACGTCTCCGACCACGGGTCGAACCTCAAGTCCTACCCCGTCATGTTCCGCCTCGCCGTGGCGGCCTGCACCAATGAATGCACCGGCCCGGCCTTGGTCACCCCAGGTTATGCCTGCGACCAGCATTACGCGCACGTCAACCTGAGCCTGGACGGCGACACCACGACGACCTATATCGGCGTCAACGCCGTGGCCACCTGCTCCTGCCACGCGACAGCGATGAACGGCGTCACCGCGGTCAAGGGGGTCTGCGACTGCGCCCCCCCGAAGGTCTGGGACCCTGCTCAAGGCAAATGCGCGATCCCGCCGCCTTGACCGGCGCCGGGGCCGCATAAAAACCATTGCTTAGAAGGGCGCCGGTCGTCGATCATGACCGGCGTCCTCTTCTTTCGCGTCTTATTGTCGCCAAAGGGCCGCCGCGATGCATCCTCGGGCCTTTGACGGCAAGGAGTTCTTCAACGCCGTCTACCAGCGGCTGATCGGCCGCGATCAGGGGCCGCGCCTCCCGGCTTCCTGAAAGAGATCGGCAAAGAGAAACTTTTGGAGCTCCTCTGAACGACCGGCTGCCGCGCGCCGCGCGCCTCACCTTCATCGTCCTGCTGGCCCTCGCCCTGCCCGGGTGCGCCTCGCTGCGCGCGCTGATCGGGCTCGGGCCGGTGCGTCCGAAGGTGCACGTGACCGACATCAGCATCGTCAAAGTGTCGGTGTTGTCGCTCGACATGGTCGTCGGCATCCGCGTCGACAACCCGAACGATTTCGACCTGGATTTCTCGAAGCTCCACTACCAGTTGGTGGCCGCGGGGCTCGCCGTCGCCAGCGGTTTTTACGACCCGCACGTCGTCATCAAGGCGCGGACGAACGGCACGGTCCGGCTACCCCTTTCGATCGATGCAGCCGCCGCGCTCCTGCTCGTGCGCCAGCTCGTCTCTAGCAAAGAGGACGTGACCGCCGTGATGACCGCCGTCGCGGACTTCGAGACCGCGTTCGGTGCGATGACGGTGGACTTCGAGGACAAACGCCCGCTGCGCAAGCTCACCGGCTTTTGAGCGGATGACAAATTCCGGCGGTTTGCCGAGCCGCGTTGGGGCGGAATATTTTACCCATTAGTCCGGGTAGTTAAGCGTTCCGCCCCGCCGACCGATCACATGCACGTGACCCATTCCTAAGGAGAGGTCCCGATGCGTGCGCTCATCTGTCTGCTTGCCCTCGTGGCCGTTCCGGCCCTGGCCATCGAGCAGAAGGACATCAAAGTCTCGGAGAAATGGGCGGTCGTCGGCGTCATCGCCGGGTCGGACCCCAAGGGCCACGACGTCGGGATCGCGGTGCTGCGCAACAACCAGACGAAGCACACCTACACGCTCGCCATCGGCGACGCGGTGCCCAACGAGTTCGGCTTCATCCTCAAAGCAGTGCAGAACCGCAACGTCGTCATCGCCAACGGCGAGCGGCAGGTCACCCTCGGCTTCGCCGAGGCCGTAGTCGCCGGCTCCGGCTCCGAAGAAGAGCGCGAGAACCGGACGGCCCGCTTCATCGACAACTACTACCGGGGCCTGAGCGACAGCCCGATCGAGATCTTCAAGGCCGACCGCGAGCGCGACGACGGCGGCGTCGAGACCGAGACCGTTTCGCGCGAGGGGCTCAAGCTGCCGCTCCGCCGCTTTGGCAGCTACAAAGAGGACTCGGTGCGCTCGCGCTTCGACGTCTACCGGAACGACGGCGGTTACGCCGAAGCCGGGTCCGGCGAGCCGGACGGCGACGGCTTCCTCGTCAACTACTCCGACAACTTCCAGGACGACGGGCAGCAGACGCCGGCCGACGGCTATTCGGAGCCGTCCGCCTTCGACGCCGATACGGTGAAGGACCCGGGCCCGATCGACGGGGCCCGCGACTTCACCGATTGAAAGCTCAAAGTCTGTCGATAAATGGCCGTCTGCGTCGTTGCCGACCATCGCGGAAATCCTCATTTACGCGACGTAAACTCCGGTTTCCGCTCCGGTCGGCG
>JAYVWD010000521.1:0-1783 GCA_043786345.1 Pseudomonadota bacterium | reverse complement strand
CTTCGCCGCCGGGGACCTCGCCGCAGGGCTGGGACTCGAGGTCCTGCTTGCCGAAGACCTCGGTGAGGAGCGCCTTTTGCTCGTGGCGGTCGCGGAGCGGCGCCTCGGGCAGGGGCTCGAGCAGGAGCCGGTTATCGTAGCGGTAGGCCGAGAGCAGCGTCGCGAGCTCGTCGTGGAAAAAGCGGCGTGCGAGCAGCTCCTTCGGGCGGAAGCGCTCGATCATGCTCTTGACGTCGGCGAAGCTCTCGAGCCGGCCGAGGCGCAGCTCGCCGGTCGATAGGTCGGCCGCGAGGCAGCACCAGACTTTGTGGTCGGGATCCTCGTGGACGGCCATCAGGTAGTTGGGCGCGTCGCGCTCGAGCCCTTCCGGGTCGTCGATGCAGCCGGGGGTCAGAACCCGGACGATTTCGCGGCGGACGAGGCCTTTCGCCTCGGCCGGGTCTTCCATCTGGTCGGCGACGGCGATCTTGTAGCCCCGTTTGAGGAGCTTGAGCCAGTAGTTGCGGGCGCTGTGGTGCGGGACCCCGCAGAACGGGATGCGCTGCTGGTCGCCGCGCTCGCGGCTGGTCAGCACGAGCTCGAGGACCGGCGCGACCTCTTCGGCGTCGCGGCCGAAGATCTCGAAGAAGTCGCCCATGCGGAAGAAGAGGATCGCGTCGCCGCACTTCTGCTTGAGCTCGTAGTACTGGCGGAGCATCGGCGTCATCGCCTCGATCTCGGCGGCGGACGGGAGCTGGCTCAGGAGGTGGTTCTGGTGCGAGGCGGAGGCGGCATTCGTCGTCATGAGCGGTCCTGGCTTATGTCGTGGCTCTTTGAGGACCGGACTCTAGCAACAGTCCGCCACCTTGCGCCAGCGACACGAAGGGGTTGAGTCCTTAGGGGCGGAGTCGATTCCCAGCCGGCTGAAATTACTGCGGATTGAAGGTCCCGGCGTAGGTCGGGCCGACGTTGACGGCGCTGGAGGTCTTAGAGCTCATGCCGGCCAGGAGGGAGCAGTCCACCTCGACCGCGTAGTCCTTGCAAAACCGGAAGTTGGGGCGCCAGGAATAGGTCGCTGCCTAGCCCTTGGGCGCCGCGGCCGCGCGATTTCCCAATGGTTATCGCCTGAAAGGCCTGGTCTCGAACTTGCTTCGGAATCCCCCGAACGACATCAATTTGGGGCGGACAGAATGACGACGCATACGGCGCGTAGATTCGTGATGATGCTCGCGGCAATCGCCCCGGCGGCCCTCACGGCGCAACCGGCGCGGGCGGCCGCGGCGATCGGGGTGGCGTTGTCGCCGCAGACCGAAGGCGGCTTCGAGACCTACGCGGTCTATGTCGGCGCCGATCCGGCGGTGGCGGCCGTGGTGCTGTGCGCGAACGTCGCGGTGAAGGACTGCGCGGCGACGGCCGGCGCGGCGAAGGCGAGCTTTCTCTCGAACAACGCCGGCCAGAAGATCTTCAGGACCGACGCGCCCGTCGCGTTGGCGAACGGCGCAAAGTGGGCCGTCGTGGCGCTCGACGCGCGGGGCGCGGCGGTGTCGTCCCAGATCGTGCGGTTCGACCTGAGCGAGATCGAGGCCTTCACCAAGCAGAAGACCGAGGAGATCGCCGACCAGAATCCGGTGGCCTACGGCTTCAACTACCAGTTCCTGATCATGAACGAAGTCCCCGGCGCCACGTACCTGGCGCAGGTCAAGGGCGGCACCGACGGCATGACGAACGCCCAGGTGCGGGCTTCGGCGGCGGCGCTCGATCGGGCGCTGGCTGACTGAACCGCCTCGAGGATGCTATAAAGTCG